>DATAOM010000155.1:0-15905 GCA_036265775.1 Ktedonobacterales bacterium
CTCCAAGGCGCAGACGGGTGAATTGCGCGAGTTGCTGGTCGCGCTGGCCGGAGCCGACGCCGAAGCCGCCAGCCACGGCGAGACGTGGGAGGAGCACGCGCTCGCCAATGTCGCCTGTCGCGCGGCGATCAAGGCGGGGCAATCACTCGCGTCGGAGGAGCAGCGCGAGTTGATTCGCCAGCTCGAAGGAGCAAGGGCGCGCCAGAGCTGTTGCCACGGTCGCCCGACGATGGTGCGCCTCAGCTTCGCGGCGCTGGAGCGCGAGTTCGACCGCCGCTGATCCGCCTCACAAATCCCTGAACAGACGCGAAGGTTCCTTGCCGGACGCCGCCGCGCATGGTACTATTTTCTACTGGCGCGCCACCCTCTATTCCTATTGCGTGCGAGAGGTCCCAGGATGTCTTCCCCTTCCCCCGGCCCGCGCATTTTCATCTGCCACTCGCATTTCGACACCGCTTTCTGCCACCGTCTGCGCGACTTTTTGCTCGACCGCTTTCCCGACGCCACGATCTTTCTCGATGAGAGCGCATTGCGTGGCGGCGAGGAGTGGATGCGGCGCATTCAGCACGAGATCATCTCCAGCTCGCTCTGCATCGTGGTGCTCTCGACGCAGGCGCTGGTCGCGGCATGGGTGCGTGAGGAGGTCAATCTGGCGCTCAGTCGCGCTATCGCGGACACAGGACGGCGCGTCGTGCCAGTACGGATCGACCCGCGTGTCACGTTGCCGGATATCGACCAACTGGCGCCGCTGCTGACGACGCGACAGATCATCGACCTGACCGACCACGCGCCGGACGCCAACTGGGACAAGCTTGCGCAGGTGCTGCGTGGCGAGGCTCCGGATCAGGGCAACCAGCTTGACCTGGCGCGTCTGGCGGAGCTGCAGGAGGCGGCGGAGTACGCCACGCTCGCGCATCAGGCGTTCGAGGCGGGCCAGTGGTTTGCGACGGTGGAGCAGGCGGGTGAGGCCCTTAAGATGCCCGGCAACGAACGCGATACAACGCTCTGGGTCGAGATGGCGCAGGCGTACGAACACCTTGGGCGCCTTTCCGAGGCGGTGGAGGCGCTGAATCAGGCGCTGGGCATCAACAGGCAGCGCGTTGACTTGTGGCGGCAGAAGGCGAAACTCCTCATGCGGATGTCGCCGCCGGAGATCGCTGAGGCGTTGAGCGCCTGGGGCAGCGCCCGCGCCCATACACGAGCGTCCGAAGCGAAGCTGATCCTCCTGCTCGAACAGTACGACGCTCTGATGGAAGGCGGCGCAGCGGTTGAGGCGCTGGAAACGTGCGAGCACGCGCTCCAGTTTGGCGCAGATGATGAGAATTGGCTGCGCCGCAAACTCGATGCGCTGGAGGCGGCCTATGGATGGGAGCGCGCAGCAGAATTCGCACAATCCCTCGCCGCCAGACATTCCACGCTGATCGTGCTCTGGGCCGACGATCGTTACTGCGACTTCCTCGAACAGAAGCGGCGCAACGACGCGCTCAAGGTCGTCGAGATCGCCTTTGCGACTGGCGAGGACGAGGCTGTCTGGCGCGCGCGCCAGTTGGAGACCATGAAGGCGCTCGGCGGCGTGGAGGAAGCGGCGGATTTCGCCCAGCAACTCTCCGCACGGCCAGACGCCACCGCAAGCGACTGGTTGAGCTATGCGTACCTGGCCGACGCGGCGGGACGCCACGCCGACGTCAAACGCGCGGTGGACGCCGCCGCCGAGCTGGCGCCCCAAAGCGAGCACGTTACCGGAGCGCATCGGGCGCTTATCGCCGCACACCTTCCGGAGCGATTGCGCGAGCTGGGTTATCAGCAGCGGTGGCTGCATGACGAAGAAGTGATTGTCGGTCCTACCTGCACGGTCCCAGCGGGCAAGTTCGCCATGGGCTCGGCGCCGAAGCAGGGCGCCGAGTCGCAGGATGACGAGCAGCCACAGCGCCATCTCACGCTCCGCGAGTACGCCATTGGACGCTTCCCCGTCACGGTGGCCGAGTACGCCTGCTTCGTGCGCGCGGGCCAGAAGCCGCCGCGCGAATGGGAGAAGCAACTCGAGAATCTGGACCATCCAGTGACAGGCGTCTCCTGGTACGACGCCTACGACTACGCGACCTGGCTCTTTCAGGTGACCGAGCAGCCCTGGCGGCTGCCGACCGAAGCCGAGTGGGAGAAGGCGGCGCGCGGAGCCGAGGGGCGCATCTATCCCTGGGGCGACGAGTTCGATAACAAGAAAGCCAACACCGCCGAGGGCCAGCGGAAGGGACCGACGCCGGTTGGGTCGTATCCCGAGGGCGCCAGCCCCTGTGGCGCGGAAGACATGGCAGGGAACGTCTGGGAGTGGACCAGCAGCGTCTATCTGCCCTATCCCTATCGCGGTGACGAAGCGCACGAGGCTCCAGACGCCCACGGCGCGCGGACCTTGCGCGGCGGGTCGTGGTTTAACGGACCAGGCTCGGCGCGCACGGCCTGCCGCAAGCGCACGATTCCCTCAGACGCCAACGGTCTCAATGGCTTCCGTCTCGCGCTCGGCGACTAGCAGGCTTTAGCGCAGCAGATCACGTCGCGTGATCGTCTGTCCGCGCCCAGCGCCCACCGAGACGCGCGCGATGGGTGTCTCCAGCAGCTCCTCGATACGCGAGAGGTAGCGCCGCGCCCGCTCCGGCAGCTCCTCCCAGGAGGTCGCATTGGCGGTGGAGGTCTGCCAGCCGGGCCACTCCTCGTAGACCGGCTCACACGACGCCATCTGGCTGATGTTCGCGGGCGGCGCGTCCAGCATCTGCTCGCCCAGCCGGTAGGCGGTGCAGATTTTGAGCGTGGGGAAGCTATCGAGTACATCCAGCTTCATGATCGCCGCCGTATCAAGGCCATTGAGTTGCGCGACGAAGCGCCCGGCGACGGCGTCGAACCAGCCGCAGCGCCGCGCGCGTCCGCTCGTCGTGCCGTACTCGTGTCCCGCCTCGCGCAGCTTCTCGCCGTCGGCGTCAAAAAGCTCCGTCGGCATCGGGCCACTGCCCACGCGCGTGATATAGGCCTTGTAGACGCCGAGGACGTGGGCGATGCTGCGCGGGGGGAGCCCGGCGCCGGTCGCGGCGGCGCTCGCCACGGTCGAGGACGAGGTGACATAGGGGTACGTGCCGAAATCAATGTCGAGCAGCGATCCTTGCGCGCCCTCCAGCAGGATCGCCTTGCCATCTTTCGCCGCCGCCTGCAACATCGTCTGCGTGTCGGCGATATAGGGACGCAGGCGTTGCGCGTAGCCGACGTACTCGGAATGGATCTCTTCGAGCGCGAGCGGCGCCTCGCCGTAGATCTGCGTGATCATGCGGTTCTTCTGATCCAGCGCCTGTGCGAGCTTCGTGCGGAACTGGTCCACATGGAGCAGGTCGGTCATGCGGATGCCCATGCGCGAATACTTGTCCACGTAGGCCGGGCCAATGCCGCGCTGCACCGTGCCAATCTTCTCCGCGCCGCGACTCTCTTCCTCCAGGCGGTCGAGCGCGAAGTGATAGGGCATGACGACGTGCGCGCGCTCGCTGATGAAGAAGCGATCTAGATCCACGCCGAGCTTGCGCAGCGTCTCCAACTCGTCCAGCAGCGCCCTGGGGTCCACGACGACGCCATTGCCGATGACGCTGGTAACGTTGGGCCAGAGGATGCCGGCGGGCACGAGGTGGAAGGCGAACTCCTGGTCGCCAAAGACGACACGATGCCCTGCGTTGCCGCCGCCCTGGTAGCGCACGACGTAATCGGCCTCACCGGCCAGCTCATCGATGATCTTGCCCTTGCCCTCGTCGCCCCACTGGGCGCCAATCACCGCCATCACGCTCATAGCGCTCTGTCCCTCCGGGTCCTTTACTCTGGCGGCTTAGCCCCTCTGCACACAGGTCAGGATCGTCGCGTCGGTGATCTGCTCGACCGGCGCGCGGTCGTCGGTGAAGACCAGCCCGTCCTTCTGCGCCTGCGCTGGCTTGACGACATTCAGCATGTACGGCGCGACCGTCCCGATCAACGAGTCGGACGGCTCCTTCGCCAGATTAGATCGTAGCGTCTCGACGCTGGTCTTGCTCACCGTGGCGATAATGTTGCTATCGACGGCGTCGCCGGGCATCTCCTCGGTGTAGACGCTGGCGAAGCCCGAGGAGTAGAGCGTGTTGACCAGCGCGTCCATCAGCCGGTGATCGGGGCCACAGTGTCCGGTCTTGATGACGACGACGCCCTGCTGGCGCAGATGGTCCTTGATGTCGTTATAGAACTCGGTGGTGGTGAGTTGAAACGGCATGTACGGCTGCTGGAAGGCGTCCACCGCGACAACATCGTAGGTCTCGTTCGTCGCGGCCATGAAAGTGCGCCCGTCGCCGTAATAGACATGCAGGTTCGGCTCAGTCAGCCCGAAATACTTGCGCGCGACGGAGACGATGGCGGGGTCCAGCTCGGCGCCGTCGATGCGGTCGAGGTGATACGCCGCGTTGTATTGTCGGGCGATGGTGCCGCCAGCCAGGCCGACGACCGCGAGCTTGCGCGTCTGCGATGACTGGTAATTCTCGTTGAAGTAGGGTGCGGCGAGAAGGTAGTCCGAGTACCAGCCGCGATCGATGTAGAGGATGCGGTTGGGGTTGTAGATCGAGTGAATCGCGTCGCCCTCGTTGAGGATGAGGTAATGCGTGCCTTGCGCGTCCTGCGTCACCTGGACGTAGTTGTAGAGCGTCTCCTGCTCGTAGATCAGGTTGGCCTGTGGCTTGAGCGAGCCGAGGCTGGCGGTGTAGAGCGCGGGGACGGCGATCATCAGCAGGAGCAGCGCGGCGATGGCGGCCGATCCGATGCGCGTCCGTGGTCGCAGGCCCCAGAGCGAGGCGAGCAGCAGCACGAGCGCCAGCGCGACAATCGTCCGTCGAACACCCCAGGCGGGAATGAGGATGAAGGCGGGCAGAAAGGCGCCGACGAGGCTGCCGATGGTGGAGAGCGCGTAGAGGTTGCCCGCGTTTGTGCCGGTCTCGCCGACCCGCTTCACGCTCAGGCGGATGGCGAAGGGGGAGACCATGCCGAGCAGCGTGACCGGAATCGCGAAGAGCAGCACCACGCCGAGGAGCGTCGCGGCGAAGTAGCCGACCGCCGCCGTTCCATCGCCGCTGTTGAACGAGCTGAAGGCGTTGACCGAGAAGTTGAGGATCGGGCGGCTGATGAAGGGAATCAACGCCGCCGCGACCGCCGCGATGGTCGTGAGGATGCAGAGCAGCCGCGCGTCGGGCCGCCGGTCGGCGACACGCCCGCCGATATAGTAGCCGAGCGAGAGGTAGAGCAGCGTCGTGCCAATCTGCACCGCCCAGATGGGCTGTGTCGTGCCGAAGAACGGGGCCATCAGGCGTGGACCGGAGATCTCCAGCCCTAGCGAGACGACGCCGCCGACGAAGACGAGAATCAGCAAGGGCAGGCGTTGTGGGTCGAGCGCCACCCGCCATCCGGTGGCTGGTTTCGCGCTTACTGCGCCAGGGGCTGATGCGGAGGCAGGCGCGGAGACGGAACTCACACGCGGCGTATCGACCCCATCGGATTCGTCAGGTTGGGGCGCGAGGTCGGTTTCGTCAGTGCGCATGCGCGGGCGGCTCCTTGGGGCGGGAGAACGAGCGAACAACTAGAGGAACGACTACAGTTTGGTGGGGATGAACTGGAAGCTACGCAGCATCGGCTGGAAATACTGATCCTTCGCGAAGGTGAACTGCTCGTCAGTCGAATAGAGCGCGATCAGATACGGCTTGTCGTTGTGGATCGTCGCATAGACCTGTACGCGGATATGGATGGGCGGGGTTGCGGTGGGTGTGCCATCCTGGCCGCTGGAGGTGTCCACGCTGATCAATCCGCCGCTCGTCTGCCAGCGGACGCCGTTGATGGTGACGGTTGAAGCAGGACCGGGCGTTCGCTCGAACACCTGGCCCGGCGTCTCGCTGAAGGCGTTCAGCGCGTAGTTGACCCAGGGCGAGGCGTCGTTGCCATTCGGCTGCCCGCCAGGCACGGTCCAGTCGCCAGGGAGCTGTATCTGTGCTTTGTAGTTGGGCGCGTCGGCGTCGTCGCGACACTCGATGCCTGGATTCGTCTCCGCGCAGGTCCAGCTTTGTGGCGCCTGGAGCGTAAAGCCATCCTCGCTATCCGCCACATACTGGAAGCCGGGGATCAGCGTCGGCGTCGGACTGGTGGTCGCGGTGGGCTGTGGCTTGGCGGTGGGCTGTGTCTGCGCGGTGGGCCGTCTGCCGTTGGAGGCGATGAGGCTCGGCAACAGAAACGCCAGCGCCGCCAGCGTCGCGGCGATGACCGCCATGCGGGCAAAGCGCCCTCTCTGGCCGCGCCAGAGTCTTTGTAGAGAAGACTGGGGAGAGCTTGCGGACGCCGGTTTGCCATCAGGCGCGCTCTCAGGTGTCGCTCCATCCGCGGGCGCTTCGGCGTCGGCAGCGATCATCGTCGCGGAAGAATCGTGCCCCGTCCCAGGGTGGTTCTGTGGCGCGTCATCCATGTCAGCCTCCAAACCACTGGTGGTCTCATCCATCATATCTCTCGATGCCATGCGCGGATCTCAATCCTCGATCTCACCCGCTGACTTCGCGCGAACATCCCTGCATATCTCTCTAGCGCGAGTCTCGCCCCCGCTATTATAACGTAGCCGCGCGCCGGGGCAAGACGGAAGCAAGACGTAGCCCGGCAGCGGGGCTGTGAGGCCAGGAATTGACAGCCATCGCGGCTCCGCGATACAATGCGGCGAGCGAGGGCGCGGCGCGGCGTCCGGTGTGTACGCGCCACTTTCGACCAGCTCTCAGCGCAGTCCCGGTAGGGCGGTGGAGACGCTCCCCCGCCTTTTTTCGCGTCTCCATAGTCTACGAGGGCGCGGCGCCACTGGTTCCCTTCGCAGGCTATTCCAGCCGAAATACGCGCTGTCCGGCGCAACCTGCGATTGATTTGATACGTGAAATGAGCGTGGCCCATGACAACTCCCAAGAGCGACACCCCCGACCGCATGCAGGATATCATCTCGCTCTGCAAACGGCGTGGCTTTATCTTCCCCAGCAGCGAGATCTATGGCGGCATCAACGCCGTGTGGGATTACGGCCCTCTGGGGGTCGAGTTCAAGAACAACGTCAAGCGGGCCTGGTGGGACGCGATGACGCGCATGCGCGACGACATCGTGGGGGTTGATACCAGCATCCTGATGGCGCGTCGCGTCTGGCAGGCGTCGGGCCACGAGAGCGCCTTCACCGATCCCATGGTGGACTGCACCAACTGCAAGAACCGCTTCCGCGCCGATCAGGTCGAGGAGATGAGTGGCGACCCGAATGTGTGCCCATCCTGCGGGATGCGCGGGACGCTCACGGCGCCGCGCCAGTTCAACTTGATGTTCAAGACTTACATGGGGCCGATCGAGGAAGACGCCGGCTTGGTCTATCTGCGGCCAGAGACGGCGCAGGGCACGTACGTGAACTTCCAGAACGTGCAGACGAGCATGCGCAGGCGTATCCCCTTCGGCATCGCGCAGATCGGCAAGTCGTTTCGCAACGAGATCAGCCCCAGCAACTTCACGTATCGCATGCGCGAGTTCGAGCAGATGGAGATGCAGTACTTCATCCCGCCAGAAGATGAGGAGAAATGGTACGAGTACTGGCGCGAGCAGCGCTGGCAGTGGTATCTGGGGCTGGGCATGAAGCCGGAGAGCCTCCAGTGGCATCCGCATGGCCCCGATGAACTGGCGCACTATGCGCGCGCGGCAGTGGACATCTATTTTCACTTCCCCTTCGGCTGGAAGGAGATGGAGGGCATCCACGACCGCACCGACTTCGACCTGCGCCGTCATGCCGAGTTCAGCGGCAAGGACCTGACCTACTTCGATGATCTGAACAACCGGCGCTACGTGCCGTTCATCATCGAGACGGCGGGTGGGCCGGACCGCGTCGCGCTGGCCTTCCTCTGCGACGCCTACGACGAGGACGAGGTCAACGGCGAGAAGCGGGTCGTGCTGCGGCTGCACAAAAAGCTGGCTCCGGTGAAGGCGGCGGTGATGCCGCTCTCGAAGAAAGAGGATCTGGTTGCGCTGGCGCATCAGGTGCATGACGAGATCCGCCCTGTCGGCCTGACACAGTACGACGAGACCGGCGGCAACATCGGCAAGCGCTACCGGCGGCAGGACGAGATCGGCACGCCGTACTGCATCACGGTGGACTTCGACAGCCTCGAAGATAAGCAGGTGACGATCCGCGAGCGCGACAGCATGACGCAGCGGCGCGTGCCCATCGCCGAACTGCGCGGCCTCCTCGCGGCCGAACTAGCTGGATGACCTCACTCCCTAGCCCCCCTCCTGTGGGAGAGGGGGAACCATACGCGAGAGTGTTCGCCATGGCTCTGGCTCCCCTCCCTTTTAGGGGAGGGGCCGGGGGAGAGGTCTGCGAAGGCGCGGTTTTAACCGCCAGCGTTACCGCGAACGATAAGGGGGCGCGCGATGAGCCAGGACGAGGCGCTGGGCGTCTGGGCGGAGGCGGCGCAGGACATGGCGAGCGCGGGGCTCGCCGCCGGGATGGGGTCTACCTACAACTGCGCCGACCTGTGCAACCAGGTGGCGGAGAAGGCGTTGCAAGCGCTCTACATCCTGCGCAACGACCGCCGCGCGCCCTACAACCATGACCTGCGCGCGCTGGGCGAGCTGGTCGCGGCGCCGCCCGAGATTCTGGCCGACCTCGACGCGCTGACGCCATACCACCCCGAAGGCTACCTCGCCGGGCGCACGCCAGAAGAGGCCGACGACGAGATCACCGGCGAGACGGCGGCGGACCTGATGGCGCGCGCGCGAACCGTGCTGCGCTGGGCGCGCCAGTACGTGATGGCGTAGCGTATCGGTTTCTCCGCCTGCTCCTCCCTACGTGCTCAAAACGCCCTATGTGCTCAATGTCTCAGATGATCACGAAGGCGCGGATGATCACGAAGGCAAAACTTGAGCACGTAGGCGGCTCTTTCTCTTCGAAGCCAGCGGCGGCGCGTGTGCTAGAATGCGGGCGGACGGCGAGGGCCTCTTTCCCTGAGTGGGAGCCAGCGACATGGCGAACGACGTTGCGACCGGCGTTCGCCTGATGATCTGCGGAGTGGTTCCCCTCTGGTTCTTCCTTCCCGGTGAGAGAAGGTTGGCATGCCACGGATCTGTGTGACCAGCGACGTGCATTTGGGCATAACGGCGGAGCCGGTGGTCGAGGCGCTCGTGGACGCCATTGCGGCCGAACGCCCCGATCTCACTGTGATCGCGGGCGACGTGGCGGAAGGACTGCGCGCCTTTAAGCGCTGTCTCGCCATCTTCGCGCGGCTGCCCGGCGACGTGGGTGTCATCGCTGGCAATCACGACCTGTGGGCAGGACAGGGCGCCAGCAGCGAGGAACTTTGGTCCACCGCGCTGCCGGCGGCGACACGCGACGCGGGCGGGATCTACCTGGAGGATGAGGACTGGCGACGAGATGGCGTCGCGGTGGTCAGCACGATCGCATGGTACGACTATTCCGCCGCCATGCGCAGGTTCCCCCACCGGTCCGCCGCCTACTACGCCCGCCGCAAGCGCAAGATAGTAGTGGACGGCATACGGCTGGACTGGACGCGCGAGGATCAAGCGTTCGCCAGGAGTCTTGGCGCGCGAACGCTGGAGCGCCTCCAGGCGTTGGAGGCAGATCCCACGATTGCCGCGACCGCACTGGTGACGCATGTGCCTCTCTTTGCCGAGCAACTCGTCCACTACGCGGGTGACGGCTCAGCGACTCGGGCATACTTTTCCCATCTGACGCTCGGTGATGACGTGCGGTGGTCGCCCAAACTCCAGGTGGTGTGCAGCGGCCATACACACCGGGGGTATGCAGGGGTAATGACGCGCGCATCCCTGCCGCCGCTCAGCGTGGTCACGCTCGACAGCGACTATGGCGCGCCAGCGTATCGGTGCTTTGATCTCCCTGCGCGAAGTAGCTCAATCTCGTAGTCTCTGTCATTGAGACACCTCTGCCCAGCCTGGGGCGGAGCGGCGAGCGGCCAAGTTGGGGGGATAGCATCTCCACCTGGCGTTCCCTATGTGTTCAACTAGTGCCTACATGATCATTTGAGAGATTGAGCACATAGGACGTTTTGATCACATAGGCATGTGGCGCCGC
The DNA here is from genome assembly GCA_036265775.1 of Ktedonobacterales bacterium. Taxonomy (GTDB): domain Bacteria; phylum Chloroflexota; class Ktedonobacteria; order Ktedonobacterales; family JADMIN01; genus DASWAC01. The sequence goes on from DATAOM010000155.1 coordinate 10,140, forward strand.
CCCTTCGTGCTCAAGAATTGCCTTCGTGATCATCTGAGATATTGAGCACGAAGGGCGATTTGAGCACGAAGGCGCAGATGGACACCCCACCAGAGTCAATGGCGATCAGAAGTTCAGAAGCGAGGAACGACGTGCAAGAACCGGACGAGCTGATACGCTGCGGGTGGGCGCGCAATGAGTTGGCTGTGCGCTACCACGACGAGGAGTGGGGCGTCCCGCTGCACGACGACCGCGCCATCTTCGAGTTCCTCACGCTGGAGAGCGCGCAGGCGGGCCTCAGTTGGGACACCATCCTGCGCAAGCGCGAACGCTACCGCGAGGTCTTCGACCAGTTCGATCCCGAAGCCGTCGCGCGCTACGACGAGGTGAAGGTCGCGCAATTGCTCGCCGACCCCGGCATCATTCGCAACAAGATGAAGATCAACGCGGCGATCCAGAACGCGCGGGCCTTCCTGGCCGTGCGCGACGAGTTCGGCACGTTCGACGCCTACATCTGGCGTTTCGTGGATGGGCGGCCCATCGTCAATCAGTGGCGCACGCTCGCCGAGGTTCCCGCGCGCACGACGGAGTCTGATGCGCTGAGCGCCGATCTGCGCAAGCGCGGCTTCGCCTTCGTCGGCTCGGTGATCTGCTACGCGCACATGCAGGCAACGGGGATGGTCAACGACCACCTGGTAGACTGCTTCCGCCACACCGAGGTGCGCGGCGCGTAACGGTCATTCATCCCACCGTCATAATCCCAGATGTCAAGATCGGGCATGCGCGTTCAACTGCGCCAGCAAAACCTCGTCGGGCTGCTCCAGCAAAGCAAGGTCAACCGGATCGGCATATGCGGCATCGGCGGCGCGCCCGGTCGGCCAGTAGACCTCAACGCTGTTGCCTTCGGGATCGCGTAGATAGAGGCTCAGACTGACGCCGTGATCGAGCGCGAAGAGGACCGGCGCTCCCTGTGCCTTGGCGGCGGCGTAAAAGTCCCGTAGCGCGGCCAGACTCTCCACCTCCCACGCCACGTGCCGCGCTTCAATGTTTGTCATGAACGCGAGCGCCACCACACGCTCATCCGGGTCGTCGCTGAGGAAGACGAAATCGCCAAGTTGTGGCAGGGTTCCCTGCAACGATTGCTCCAGGCCGAGCAGGCGCTGGTAGAACGCCGCCAGCGCCTCTGGATGCTGCGCGGGCAAGGCGATGTGGCCGAGCCGAACCTTCGTCGTCATGAGATTGCCTCCTTCGCCGATCAGCCGCTAGCCCATCCGCTGCTGGCCGATGCGCCTCTAAAATTCATCTGATACCATATCAGATGAATATGTGCTATGATACCTGCTGTGAAGAAGCCTGTCAAGACTCCGTCCAAACGCCGCTACGACACCTCACGTCGCCAGGCGGCGGCTCTACAGACGCGCCACGCCATCGCCGCCGCCGCGCGCGACCTCTTCATCGCGCGTGGCTACGCCGGGACCACCATGGCCGCGATCGCGGAAGCCGCCGGGGTCTCGCACGAGACGGTCTACGCGACCTTTGGCCCCAAGCCCACGCTCTTCCGTCATCTCGTCGAGATCGCGCTCTCGGGCGCCGACGAACCGATCCCTGCGCTGGAGCGCGAGATTGTGCGGCAGGTGCGCGCGGAGCCAGATTCCCGGCGGATGATTGACCTCTTCGCGCACAGCATTCGCCTGCTGCACGAGCGCCTGGCTCCCTTGTTCGTCATACTCAGCGAGGGCGCGCGGACCGATCCTGACCTGAAGGCGTTTGCTGACGAGTTGAACGCGCGGCGAGTTGGGCACATGCGCGCCCTGGTCGAGGATCTGGCGGAGAAGGGCGGCCTGCGCGCGGACCTCTCACACGAGATGGCCGCCGACGTGATCTGGATGATGACGTCGTCCGAGTTCTATCTGCTCTATACTCAGGGTCGCGGCTGGTCCCCAGAAACCTTCGAGGGCTGGCTCGCCGACGCCTGGAAGCGCCTGTTGCTGCCGCTCAGCCTGCTTGATGACGCCTAACGGGCTACTCTCATCCTGTTTGTGAAGGGCCCCTGATGCCAGAACCTATTTCACCGCCGTGGCGAGTCCTGCTACTAGGCGGCGCGTCGGGCGTGGGTAAGACGGTTCTCGCAGACAAACTCGCGCGTCACTATGGTGTCTCGCTGTTGCTGGTGGACGATGTACGCCTGGCGCTTCAGCAAGTCACGACGCCGGAGCAGCAACCCGCGCTGCACTACTTTCTCTCGACGCCGGACGTGTGGCGCCAACCAGAGGATGAGCTCGTCGCCGGGTTCGTCGGCGTCACGACGGCGCTGGCTCCCGCGCTCGGCAAGATCATGTCGCATCACCTGACCGACGGCGAGCCTCTCATCATCGAGGGTGATGGTATCGCGCCGAGCCTGGTGGGCGAGCGGTCTCCTGTCTTGCCGCATATTCCTGACGCAGTGTTGATGCGCGATGTGCGGGCGCTCTTCATGGATGAGCCTGACGAGAGCGTGATCTTCGCGAACATGCGCGCGCGTGGACGCGGCTTCGAGCGCATGCTACCTGAGGAGCAGCGCGCCAATGCTCATTCGGCGTGGCGCTACGGTGGATGGCTTCGCGAGGAGGCGGAGAAACATCACGCGCTGGTGATTCCGGCTCGCCCATGGGAGACGCTGTTCGAGCGTGCGCTGACTCTATTAGAAGGCTGAATCGGACGTCATCCGCCGAGGGGGTAGTGCGCGAGAGTCGTATAGCGCGCGGCGGGGCGAACCAGCTCGCTTTTCATCACGTCGAGTGTCGTGACGGTCCACGTGGCGGTATGCGTGAGCGGCGTATTCACTCGCTGCTGAAGCGCGGTCAGTTCTGTTGAAGGCAGGCGATTCTTCACCCGTGCAAAGGTCAGGTGTGGTGAGTAGTCTGGATGCTCCTGCGGCGGGAAGCCACGGCCATCGAGTTCGCTGGCAAGTGTTGCCTGCACACGGCGCAGTTCGGTCACGTCGCCGCCCACTCCAGCCCAGATCACTCGTGGCGCATGTGGTGGCCCGAAGGTTCCCAGCCGGTCGAGCGTCAATGCAAACGGCGCCTCCTGTTGCGCGGCAATCTGCGTTGCCTCATGTGCGGCGGCCAGACGATCATCGTCCAGATCACCAAGGAACGCCAGCGTCAGATGCAGGCTCGCCACGTTGACCCAGCGCACCGAGGGCAGGGCATTCGCCAGCGAGGCAATCTCGCGTCGTAGCGCCTCACGCGCCTGATCGCTGAGAGCGACAACAAGAAACGTGCGGGTCATGGGCTATCGCTACTTTCCATCTTAACTTGACATGAGAGAAGCGTCTTGTTAAGGTGCATGCACTCATACAGGCGACTGGCGAATGTATCGCACAGCCGAATGCGTAACGGCCCGGTGCGCCGGACATTCTCAGAAGGACTATACATGAAATTCACGGCGAAATCTGGGCTGGCTTTTGGACTCATGCTTCTGCTCGCATTCGCACTAAGCGGCTGCACGCACCTCGATCGTGGCGTGCGCCTCAATGGCGATGGCTCTGGCTCATACAGCTACGCGGTCGGCCTCTCCAGCCAACTAGTCGGCCTGGCCAGCGATCAGATCACGGCGAGCATGGACGAGGCGGGAAGCAAGGTGAAGGCGCAGGGCGGCCAGTATCGGCATTATGAAGATACCGGCTATAGCTACTGGGAGTTCACACGCCCGTTCAACTCGGTCAGTCAACTCAACCAGATGCTCCAGGAGAGTAGCGTCCCCGGACTGGATACGACGAGTGGCTCCCTCCCCGACGTCTCCTCGGTCGCATCCCAACCGACCGATACGTTTTCCGTGAGCGAGGACTCGAACCTGCTCACCAACACCTTCCACGTCGGTGGCTCGATGCGCTTCCCCGGCTTCGATCCGAGCACGCTCGACCCAGGGGGAACCGGGACGCCAGGTCTGCCTCCGGAAACGCTGACGCAGATCAATAGCCTGCTTGCCGATGCGCATGAGAAATTCTCTATTACGATGCCTGGATGGGTTACCTCGCACGATGGAGGAACCGTTGACGGCAATACGGTGACCTATCTCGTTCATCCCGGCGATTCCGTGACGATTGATGTGGTTGGTGGTGGATTGAACACGACAGTGGTCTATCCGCTCTCTGGCGGCGCCCTCCTGCTTATACTTCTTATCGCGGGTGGCGCGGTGTTCTTGCTCATACGCCGCCGTAACGCCGCTCGGCGTGAGGCGCTCGCGCCAGCCATTGCCCCGGCCGTCGCACCTGCGCCAGCGGACGCTCCAATGTCGCCGGATACGCCCACATCGCCGGACATCCCCACATGGACAGATCCCATAGGTGGTAATGGATAATGGCGCCGCCTGCGACCTAGGTGGACCCGTATAGTGGAGGAGCTAATGGAGCGGCAGGACTTCGAGACGTATCAGCGCGAGTCGCGCAAGACCTGGGGCCTCGTAGTGACGGACCATCCCATCGTCTACCCCACGCTGGGGCTGGCGAACGAGGCGGGCGAGGTCGCTGGCAAGGTCAAGAAGATCTTCCGCGACAAGGGCGGGCAGATTACTGAGGACGATCGCCAAGCGCTCAAGGGCGAGTTGGGTGACGTGTTGTGGTACCTGACGCAGATCTGCACGGAGTTGGACCTGACACTGGAAGAGGTCGCGCGCGCCAATCTAGAAAAGCTTTTCTCACGGCAGGCACGCGGCCAGATTCGTGGCGAGGGCGACGACCGCTAGTGGATGCGGCGCTTGCCCGTCAACGCGCAAGCAGGTACAATGGCGGCCACCCACTATACGAGCAGAGGCGAAGCGGAGCGACTGGCATGCCCTACGACGAGTTCGATGTCTACAAGACAGCGCTTGACGACGCGAATGAACTGCTGCGTCGTCGTGGCGACGCCGATAACCTCTATGTCGGCATCGTGACGCTCATCCTGACCGGCGAAGCGTATCTCTTCGTTACCAGCCAGTTCGATAGTTGGCTTCCCGTCATCGTGACAGGAGCGGCGAGCCTGGTCGGCCTCGCCATCGTCCGACGCTGGAGCCAGGGCTTCGCGGAGATCAGCAGGATTCTCGACAAGCGCTTTGAGTTTCTGCGCAAGCTCGAAGCGACCGAGACCCTCCAGCGCATCGGGGCGACGGCGTTCACCGAGGAACTCCCCATCTACACGCGAAGCCGGAGAAAGGGACATGGGCTGAATTCGTACCTCCAGTGGGTCTTTGGCCTCGTCTTTGTGCTCATTCCCCTCTTCCTGGCGCTCGCCACGCTGGCGCGCATGACGCCAGAATTGCAGCCGTTCTACTACTACATCCAGCCGCTCGCGCCCACTCCTACCGCGCTCCCCTGAATCCTGAACTCGTCAAGATATCTGCCTGTCACCACCCGCTGCGACATCGCATACTGTCCTCGTGCGGCGCTGACGGACTATCTCGCGCCCAACATCAACCACAATACGCTCAAGGAGATTGCGCCCGTGACATCCTTTGCGACCTTGCCCGCCACCTCCGCCGAGTTTCGTGACTGGCCGTGGGAGCGCATCGCGCCATACTACGACGGGCTGCTCGCGCGCCCGCTGACCCAGGAAAATCTCGCGGCGTGGCTCGCTGACTGGACCGCGATCAGCGCGCTGCTGGACGAGGTGAACAACTCCTACACCATCGCCACGACGGTCAATACCGCCGACGCGGAGGCCGAGCGCGGCTACACCACATGGCTCGATACCATACAGCCACAGGCGATGGCGGCGGAGCAGCGCATGCGCGAGAAATTGCTGGCGAGCGGGCTAGAGGCGCCAG
>DATAOM010000156.1:0-1703 GCA_036265775.1 Ktedonobacterales bacterium
ATGCCGGATACCAAAGGTGTTTGCCAACGGACGCTGAATGCCCCTTTCATCTGACGGCTTATAATACTTGATGAGCTCTATAGCTGCCCCGCCGTCTGGCGTCCGCAAATATACAAATCCTGTTTTAACACCGTGAAGGCCAACTATTCGATCAAGCCATTCGCTTTCCAATTCTCCTTCCCCTTCCGCTTCAAGTCCAAAATCGAGAAAAAACGCTTTAGCGGCAGCGAGATCATCCACGATTACACCCACATGATCTATTCTATGAACCTTCATATCTCAGACCCCCTGACTCCTATTCGTCCCACTTTTGTTTGGATCGTTGTCGTTGACGGCTGTACTTAATCAAGCGCCTCTACCGGCGGCAGCGTCTCGATTCCAGAGGATACTGCGGCGCCTCGGCCAGCCTCCTCGCTCGTCGCGGTGGCTGTTGCGCGCAGATACTCCTCCGTCTGGGTGTAGCCGCGTTCCATCCAATCCTCGGCTTTGCCGAAGACCAGCATGCCGTCTCCAGTCCCCGTCGAGAGACGTAGAACGTTCATCTGGACGCCTGGAGGAACACGCGAAATTGCGCGGTCGCGCTGGTACGCGCTCATCACCTGGATTGTGCGCTCCAGCACGGCGGCCAGCGGGTGCATTGTGGGCTCGCGCGGCTTGTCATCTGATGCGTGATTGGATTTGTCATGATGTCGCTCGTGGCGGTTGCGGGTGACGGCGCGCGCCCAGAAGGCGGGGTCGTCGTTGGTCGCGTCGTAGCCAACGTCCAGCAGGAAGATACGCCGCGCGCCGAGCTTCAGCGCGAGCTCCACATTGGTGTTGTCGAGCGCGCCACCATCCACGTAGACACTTGCGCCGATCCGCACCGGGGGGAAGATGCCGGGAATCGCCGACGAGGCGAGCACCGCAGGCGCGACAGGGCCGGAGTCGAAGATCTTGTGGCGGGCATAGATGAGATCACTGGCGATGACACGCAGCGGCAGCCGCAGCTCCTCGAAGGTCACGTCGTCGAGCAGATCGGCGATCAATCGCTTCTGCCCGGTGTCAGAGTAGAGCGACGGATACCCCTGTGTGACCCGGCGGATCGCCGAGAGCATCAGCACGCCGGTGAGCGCCTGGTGCGGTGGCATGCTTGAACCCGACTCGCGCCCCAGCAGGATCTGCGCTGGCTGTGACCGCCGCCACGCCTCGGTCATGCGCTCCAGCGCCTCGTCGAATGGGAAGCGCGCCAGCACGGAGGCGTTCCATGCGCCGATGGAGGTGCCAATCAGCACATCGGGCTGGATACCGGCCTCCAGCAGCGCCCGCACCGCGCCGACCTGAAGCGCGCCGCGCGCGCCACCGCCGGAGAGGACGAAGGCGGTGTAGCCATACCACTGTGGCGTCCGCCTCGTAGAAGCATGGTCCACCGCTTGCCCGTCGTGGCTCGCGTGATTGTGGCTCAAGAGATCGCGTCCCTGCTCGCTCTCGTCCATGTTCCCTCCCATACGAAACGCTGATCTCCTTAACAGATTCTACAGCCCGGTATGTATCGGCTGGCTAGGCTCGCCTGCCTCGCCGATCTCCCCCGGCTGCTGGCCGCCCTGCGCGTTCGCTGGCGCTTCCCACGACTTGAGCGGCACATCCTTCAGGAAGAAGGTGAGAATCAGGATGATGACCGAGATGACCAGCGCCGTCCAGAAGGCGGCCTGGATGCTGACGAGCAG
>DATAOM010000157.1:0-4444 GCA_036265775.1 Ktedonobacterales bacterium
GGCGCCACTCCAATCATTCTGAGTGGTTGGCGCTCGTCCTAATTGCCATCGGGATACTCATTCGCCTGGGACTTCTGCTCGTCGATTGGCCTCGCACAGATAGCGATGAAGGCACGATGGGCCTCATGGCGCTTCATGTTGTCACGCGCGGCGAGCATCCCTTGTTCTTCTATGGCCAATCCTACATGGGAACTCTCCAGGCGTACATTGGCGCCTCGTTCTTTTTCCTGTTTGGCGCTTCGGTGTTCACGCTGCGCCTGGGCCTCGTGCTGCTGTTTGCGCTTTTCCTGGCGACGATGTATGCGCTGCTCTGTCTGCTCTACGAGCGGGGGTTCGCGCTGTTCGCCCTCTTTCTTCTCAGCCTTGGAACTCCCGAGTTGCTCAAGCCTCAACTGCTGGCGCTGGGGGGCTATCCAGAGACATTGCTCTTTGGCGCGTTGAGTCTGCTGTTAGCGACAAGGCTCGCCTTGAGCGTGCGTCTGGAAAGGGCTGGACGGTCTCGCTGGCTCCGGATGGCCGCATATGCCGGATTCGGCGCGACCCTGGGACTAGGATGGTGGAGCGATCAACTTATCCTTCCATTCATAGTGGCAGCCGCGCTCCTCGTCGTCACATGCTGCCCGCGCGATCTGCGATGGGCGAATCTGGCCGCTGGCGGGGCGGGCCTGGTGATCGGGGCGCTGCCGCAACTCGTCTATACCTTGCGTCATCCGGCTGAAGCTGGCCCGACCGCAGTGGCGGCTTTCCAGCCCCAGGGAGTAAGCACTCTTGTAGACCTCCCCGTCCGGCTCGGCGCACAACTGCCCGGCGCGTTCCTCATCAGCCTTCCCGATATTACTGGACCCGGCTGGCTTTGCGCCGGCGCCGTCGAACCTACCGGGCTACCGGCGACCTGGTCAGATAGCGGCGCGCTTGCCTGCGCAGGAATGCGATTGGGATGGTCGCTCGGCCTTCTCACGCTCGGCGTTTTCGCCGCTGTCTCAGCGTTTGGCGCATGGCGAGCTTCTGTACGCGCGATCGAGGATACTGGCTGGTCTCCGACCGAGCATCGCATGACCGTCGTACACTTCGCCCGGCTGATGCTCCTGCTGGGAGGCGGGTTGACCTTGGCGATATATGTCATCAGCCCTGCTGCTATTCCTCCCGGCCATACGCGCTACCTCATCGGCATGAACATCGCCCTCCCGGCGCTCATCTGTCCCCTCTGGTCCGCCGGTCGTGCAGCATACCGTGATACCGTGGTGCCACGGCGCCTATGGCGACTCCGCGCGGCAGGCTATTGGGGTTGTCTGGGGCTGGTTATGCTCGCCCTCATGGGTGGCGTTGTGTCGACGTACACCCTGGCGCCTGCCACGCACACGCAATATGAAGCTGATCAGACGCTCATCCGCGATTTAGAACAGTTGGGCGTCCGCCACATGTACACGGACTATTGGACCTGCTACAAAGTCGCTTTCCTTACCAGGGAGCAGGTTACCTGTGACGTGTTAGGCGACATGCTGGAGCAGGGCAACAACCGCTATCCGCCCTACGTAGCGACGGTTCAGGCGGACCCGAGCGCAACCTACGTTTTCCTTGCTGATTCGTCCCAGGCGGCGGCGTTCCTGCGCCAGATAGGTACTCCTGAAGCACGCTTCATCCGGCTATATATGGATGGCTATGTCTTGTTTCTGCCATCTGACGGAGATGGGAACGCTATAGCAGAAACTATGTCGTGGTCACCCCTGTCTCCGGGGTGCGCCGGAGTCTGGATGGGCGCAGATGGAGGCCACTGCGATGACTGAGATGGCGGAAGTGTTGATTGAGCGCGCTGCAGCCGTCGTCGCCCCCCGACGGATTGGCGACCATCTCATCGGCGACGTGGGCTGCGCACTAGTCACAGAGCAGGGGAACATCTACGTCGGCGTCTGTCTGGATCTCCCGTCAGGCTTAGGATTCTGCGCGGAAGCGAGCGCAATCGCCGCGATGGTGACCGCGGGCGAGCAGCGCATCGCACAAATCGTCGCTGTCTGGAAGAACGAGAACGGCGCGCTCTACATCCTCTCGCCATGCGGGCGCTGCCGCGAGTTCATCGCGCAGATAGATAGCGGGAATATGGAGACCGAGGTGATCCTCGCAAGCGACCGCGCCATCCCGCTGCGCGAACTGCTTCCACAACATCATCTATACTTACGGCATGAACAAGGCTGACACGGCCTGGGATTTGCGTGTAGGGGAGCGCAGGAAATTGGGCGCTCCCCATGCGCAGCGCTGACAGAGACTACATGCCGAAGCCGATGCCTATCCCAAGGGTCGGCAGGAGGAAGAAGGCTCCCACACCCAGGGCGACCAGGACGACGAGAACAGCAAGCGCGACCCATAGCGCGCTGCTGCTCCCAGACGCAGTCGCAGTGGCGCCCTTCGCGCCTGTCGTCGTGGTCAACGCCGACAGCAGCCGCGCGCCATCCGGACTGCCCCAGCCCGTGCAGGCGTCCCACCCTTGCTGCGCGGCATAGGCGCCAATCGTCCCGCCAGTAGGATCGTTCGTGCCGACGGTAATATCGCGCAGCGCTGAGCCGACGCTCCCCTTGTAGAGCAGCGGATTGATGAAGCCGACCGGCTTGCCCATCTCCTGATTTACGCGCGCGATCAAGCCCGCCCACAGCGGGGCCACGGCGCTCGTGCCACCAACTCCTGGCGTCATCTCGCCGTCAACAAGAATGGTGTACCCCGTGCGCCCATCGGCGTTCCCCGCCACATCCGGCACGCCTCGTCCGCGCACGTGAGTAGGATTCACCGATACCGGCACGATACCCTCTTGCCAGGCGGGAAGCGCGTTCATCTCGCTGACGCCGCCACCAGTCGCGCCGCCGCCCTCCGCGCGCGAGCCCTCGTTCCAGACGACCTCGCCGGTGATGGCGTCGCCCGATAGCTGCAGCGTGGTGCCGCCACATGCAAGCACGTAGGGGCTGGCCGCCGGGAAGTCCACATGGGCATGGCCGTCGTCCAGTTGGTCCTGAGAGCCGTCGTCGCCGGAGGCGGCGCAGACCGTCACGCCCAGCAGCGCCGCCGCCTGGAACGCCTGATTCACCGCCTGAATCGCCTGGCTGGTCCAGATATCCTGCCCTTCCGTGAATCCCCAGCTGATGGAAAGCACAGACGGGCGGCGCGCGGTATCGTGTACGGCGGCGGAGACGGCGTCCACCCAGCCCTGTTCCGTAAAGGGCGCGAAATAGACGGCGATCTTCGCGCCGGGCGCCAGCGCGGACGCCACCTCGATATCCAGCATGACCTCGCCGTCAATATCAGAGTCAACGCCAGGCTGGTTGGTGACACCATCGACTGAGATCGCCTCGACCTTTGGCGAGGGCAGGTTGATCCCCTTGAAGTAGGTATCGAGGTCGGCCTGAGAAAAGCCGCCGCCGAACTCAAGGATGCCGATACACTGCCCCTCGCCGCTCAGGTGCGTCGGGAAGTTGTAATGCGCGCCGACTTCGTGTGGATAGAAGCTGCGCGTCTCTTCTTCGTTTGTCGCCGTCCCAGCCGCTGCGCGCAGGCTCGCGCGACGAGCGGGCAACATGCTGCGTGGGCGCGCCTGCTGGCGGTTATCCAGCCCGAAGACGCCCTCGACGATGCCCTGCAAGTTGGCGGGAATGTGCAGCGGTCCCAGGCGGCCACGATAGTCGCCCTGAGGTGAGCTATAGCGCACCAGCTTGACCTGGAACGCCGAGGAGAGCTGCGCGGCGGTCCCAGAGATCAGGACGGTGCGCTGGTCTCGATCGGAGCGCACGACAGTCAGTTGATGGTCGCGGGCGAACTTCGCGACTTTATCCATGTCTTTTTGTTTGGCGCCATAACGCGCAGTAAACTGCTCAGGCGTAAGGTAGGTCCGTTGGCTCGGCGGTGTGGCGCCGAGTGCGGCGACGGCTTTGTCGAGATCACCACTGGAGGCGCGCGACCGCACGCGGATGGTGACCTGGATCTGCTCTTCTGGATCATTGGGGCCAACGACACGCGCGCCAGGGACGAGTTTGCGACTGCTCCCCGGCAGCGTGCCGTGATGATGAGACGAGGATTTCGCCATGATGAACCAGCGCTTTCTCTATTTGATGACAGCAACAAGGCATGAGCCATACGACGATTCCGCCGAGCCCATGCTGAAGAGCCAGCAAACCACAACTCCTCGCGTCGAGGGTCGCTTGGCCGTCTGGGACGCCGCTAGTTTATCTGGTCTGCGGCAAGGATGCAATGACTTGTTTCACAATTCGATGGCCCATTGCTCAACATGAATAGATACCGGACAGGTTACAGCATCGGCAGGTAGATATAATTCCTGACTGACAGGCCATTAGAACAATCGGGAGGCGAAAGGCAGTCATCCCGCCAGCAAGTCTGCGATGCGTGTCTTATGCAGCAGCGCGGCGAACGCCTCGGCAGCGGGCGCCAGCTCACGTCCATACCAGCG
>DATAOM010000158.1:0-5363 GCA_036265775.1 Ktedonobacterales bacterium
CGGCTCGCTGTGCGCAGGGAACGCGTCGTGGCTGACGCGCACGTTAGGAATTGTGGTGCCCACTTTGGGCAGACACGCGCCGCCAGCAACAGAGGGCGCGCTGGGCAGATGTAATACGCGCGGCGCCACCCAGACAAGCAAACCAATGATGACAGCTAGTGCGAGAACGCCACTGAGCGCTAAAAGCCACGGACCTGCCGGAGATCGCGAGCGCGCAGGAGGGTCGGCGACGTTGGGATCGAGACCCAGTTGTTCGCGCGCGAGGCGGCGCAGCGCGTTGGCGCGAGCCTGAGCGCCGGGATCAAAGGGATCGTCACGCGGGTCCATCGTGTGCGTCTCCGGGAGCGAAAGTGGGCGAGCATTCCTCGCTATGACGGGACTGCGCGCTTAGACTTTACGGATCAGGCGCGAGGGTGATGAAATGCTCCCTCTCAGTTTTTCAGGCGCGCGAGGACGGCCTCGCTGGTGAGCTCGCGCAGCGCGTCGGAGCCGATCCAGCGGGCGGTCTTGTCTTCAGATTCGACGAGCGTGCGCGCGACCACAACGGCGCGCTCGTTCAGGGCGCGGTTGCGTTTGCCAATCTGGCGCAATGCCCAGTTGACCGCCTTGCGGACGTAGTTGCGTCGATCTGTCGACTCGCGCGTGATGAGGGTGAAGAACGGCTCGAAGCTCGCGTCATCCGCGCGCTTGTCGGTTGTGGCGATGCGCGCCATCAGCACGAAGCCCGCGCGTTTGACGAACTCTGGCTCAGCGCCGCTCCATTTCACAGCGAAATGGCGGGCGAAAGGCGTCTTGCCGAAGAGATTGATGCAGCACTGGTCGCAGACCTCCCAATCGGCAAAGTCGCGCGCCCATGACTCCATCAGTTCCTCGGTCATCTGTTGTGGGTCGGCGACGAGCGACGCCAGGATGCGCGTCTCGCGTAGCGAGGTGCGCCAGAGTTCGAGCGCGAGCGCATGGTTGCATCCCAGCGACTTGCCCATTGCGCGCAGATCGGGCATCGAGACGCCAAGCGCGTTCTCGGTCGCAATACCAAAGCGCGCCATACCTTCCAGAGCATTTGGGTGCGCGAGTGGACGCAGCCGCTCGATGATCTCTTCCACCGAGTGAGTATCGTCCATATTCGCCCTCTTCCCATGTTCCCACTGCGCGCTGGTGTATGGTATCCAGTGGCGGGATGATCGTTGCAGTGTATCGCGTCGATTGGAAGAAGTGTGCGGATGCCAGAAATATTGGCTGAAGCCTCGCATGAGGCGCTGATCGAGGCGATCCAGGAGAATGAAGTCGCCTTCTGGCTGGATGGCGCGCGCCTTGCCGGCTGGGAGATCCACGAGGAGCCGGGGCTGACGTGGTTTCGCAGCGGACTGCACAGCTCGATGTTCAATGGTGTACTACGAACCGCGCTGGACCAGAACGAGGCGGACGACCGCATCGAGGCGACGCTGGCGCGTTTTCATGCCGATGGGCTGCCGATGGTCTGGTTGAGCGGGCCGTCGCGCCGTCCGCTTGACCTGGGCGCACGGCTGCTGGCGCGCGGACTGACGACATCCGGCGATCAGCCTGGCATGGCGGCGAACTTGCATGCGTTGTACGAAGATATCGTCATGCCCACGGGGGTGACCATCGAACGTGTCGTAGACGACGCGACACTGCGAGAATGGATGCTGACGCATCAAGCCAGCGATATTCCGCCGCAGACGCGTGAGCCTGACCTCCGGCTGCAACGTCCCGCCAGTTACGCCGCAGACGATGAGTACCGGCTCTATCTCGCGCGACTGGACGGCGCACCGGTGGGGACGGCATCGGCGCAGATCGGCGCGGGGGTGGTGGGGCTCTATTGCGTCAGCGTGGCGCCATCGGCAAGGCGGCACGGTATCGGTGCGGCGGTGACGCTGTCGGCGTTGCGCGAGGCGCGCGAGCAGGGCTATCGCTTCGGCGTGCTAGGCGCGTCGAAGATGGGCGAGAGCGTCTATCTGCGGCTTGGCTTCAAGCGCTATTGCTTCCTGCAGATGTACGAGCTTTTGCCCGACTACAGAGAGCAGTCCATATGATCACACGCTTCGATCACCTGGTCATCGCCGTGCGCGATCTGGATATCGCCAGCGAGCGCTTTCGCGCGCTAGGATTCGAAGTCCGTCCCGGCGGCGAGCACCCTGGCCAAGGAACACGTAATGCGATCATCCGCTTCGGGCTGGACTACATCGAATTGCTGGCGATCCGCGATGAGGCCGAAGCGCTGGCCGGAGGTCTGAGCGGGACTGCGCTGGTCGAGTACCTACATAAGCGGGAGTGGGGCATGGCGGGCTACGCGCTGGCCACCGACAACATCGAAGGCGACGCCGCGCGGTTGAACGTAGGTGGCGTATCAGCCGTCGGACCGTTTGCGATGAGCCGCCAGCGTCCGGATGGCTCGACGCTGGCCTGGCGGCTGCTGATACCCGGTGGAACGCCCTGGCGGCGTCCGTGGCCGTTCCTGATTCAGTGGGATACGCCTGATAGTGAGCGCCTCACCGTCGAGCAACCAGGTACGCATCCCAACGGTATCACCGGCGTGCTTGGCGCGCTGGTGACGGTGCGCGATCTGGCGTCAGCGATGGATCTCTATGAACGTGGGCTGGGGCTGCCACGCTATCCAGCCGCCGGACTGGAAGGATTCGGAGCTGTGTTCTCCGTTAGCACGGCATTCGTCGCGCTGGGGGCGCAGGAGGATGTGGCGCCGACGCAACTAGAGGGCGACGGTGTCTACAGCGTTACGCTTGGCGCGCGCGACCCGGCGGCGACGGCTGCCTGGCTGACAGAACATGCCATCGCTCCGACACGCGAGGTGGAATCGCCTACACCGCGCTATTCACTCGACGTGGGTGGCGTGCGCTTCATCTTCGCCGCCGCGCAGGATAAGTGAGCCTACATGTGACCAGCGGCGCTTTGGCAGGCATAAGAAATCTGCTCATGATCGGTGGAAAACTGTTAGTACCTCTGCCGTATCGTTGCGCTCCCTTCTTTGGCGTGATAGAATCTATCTGGTCGCGCCACGATAACCAGGTCCATGTGGCGCGCAAAGAATTGAGTGAGGAGGTAGACGGATGCGCATTACTCCATACGGGGAGTACACCCTTTCTTCCCGCGCCTGCCAACCGTCCTGGTTATGGGTCGCTGTGAGTTGAGCGATGACGCTCCCTCAGGCAGGCGCGGATGTCACCCATTTTTGACAACCGCGCTTTTCTTTTGCCCGGAAACGAGGGAACGCATGTTGGAACGAACCTTGGTCAAGTCGTTGGGCTGGCCTGAAGGCCGGCTGCTGGTTCTGGCGTCTGAGGCGGGAACGCATCTCGCGGCGACGGGGCTGAGCGGGGAGGCGGTTCTCGTCTGGCTCGATCAGGTCTACGCCGAACCAGAGAAGTTTGTGGACGATCCAGCCCTGAGCAACCTGGCGCTCGCGCTTCTCTGTCCTCATCGTGAAATCATGTGTCATCCTGTCCCGTCGCGCTGATGAGGATGGATCGCCATGATCGAATACATACTGTAATGGGCCGTCTCGGCTGAGCGGCCCACTTTTCTTGCCGCCGCACGTCTGTTGCATCCTCTGTGGGAAGCCTGCGTATAATCTCCTTGCGCGACGATCCTCCGCCGCGCAGCGCACGGAATGCGCGACACCTCAAGGACAGAGAAAGGAATTCGCATGTCCAACCCTGATGGCACGACGCCCAGTTCTGATGTGAGCATGTCTGGCCAGCCCGCCAGTATGGCCAACGTGGATGAGGAGCTACAGAAAAAGCTCATCACCTATCTCGAGGACGCCTACGCGCTGGAGAACGAGATCGTGCGCGTACTCGACGGGCATATCAAGGATGCGGACAAGCATCCCGATGTCCAGCAGATGATTCAGGCGCATCTCGACGAGACGAAGCAGCACCGCCAGCGCATGGAGCAATGCCTCAACGCCTACGGGAAGAAGCCCAGCGCGGTCAAGGGCGCGGGGACGAGCATCTTGGGCGGATTGATGGGCGCGATGTCTGGTGGGCGCACCGACACGCTCGCCAAGAACGCACGCGATGAGTACGTGACCGAGCATATGGAGATCGCAGCGTATCAGATGCTGATCACGACTGCGGCGGCGTGTGGCGACCAGCAGACGGTCCAGGCGTGCCAGATGAACCTGCGTGATGAGGTGCGCATGGCGAAGCTGCTGGAGCAGCACATGCCGCATGTCGTCACCGTGGGGTACCAGGACGATGGCATTCAGGCGCCGATGGGGTCGTGGTCGCAGGCGGAACAGGCCGGCGTCAACGCGATCCAGCAGGCCGAGCAGCAGGTCAAGAGCATGATGTAATGACGCGCCATCTTGAAGCCGTGTAAGTTGACAAAGCCGCCGTATCCACAGGCGTGGGTACGGCGGCTATCTTATGCGCTCTAGACGAGCTTGATGTCACCCGTTGAAGGCGCTCAGGCCGGTGATCGCCTGGCCGAGAATTAGCGTGTGGATCTCGTCGGTGCCTTCGTAGGTGAAGACCGATTCGAGGTTGTTCATATGGCGGCTGATGGGATATTCCAGCGTGATGCCGTTCGCCCCCAGGACGCTGCGCGCCTCGCGCGCGGTATGGAGCGCCTCGCGCACGTTGTTGCGCTTGGCCAGAGAGACCTGGACGGCGTGCGCCATGCCCTGGTCTTTGAGCCGTCCCAGTTGCAGCGCGAGCAGTTCCGCCTTCACCAGCTCCGTCGCCATATTCGCCAACTTCTGCTGGATGAGCTGGAAGCCGCCTATGGGACGGTCGAACTGCACGCGCGACTTGGCGTACTCCAGCGCCGCCTCGTAGCAGGCGCGCGCAGCGCCGTTGGCGCCCCAGGCGATGCCATAACGCGCCTCGTCCAAACAGGAGAGCGGCCCGCGCAGCCCGCGCACGTCGGGTAGCATGTTCTCCGCCGGAATGCGGCAATCGGCGAAGTGCAGTTCAGAGGTCACCGAGGCGCGCAGCGAGAGCTTATGCTCAACGTTGCTCGTCGTGAAGCCCGGCGTCCCGCGCTCGACCAGGAAGCCGCGAATGCCGTCCTCCGCCTTCGCCCAGACCACCGCCAGATCGGCGACACCGCCATTGGTAATCCACATCTTCGTGCCGTTGAGCACGTAGCTGTCGCCGTCTTTGCGCGCGTTGGTTAGCATGCCAGTTGGGTTGCTGCCGAAGTCCGGCTCGGTCAGCCCGAAGCAGCCGATGACCTCGCCCTTCGCCATCTTTGGCAGCCAGCGCTGCTTCTGCTCCTCAGAGCCAAAGGCATGAATCGGGAACATCGCCAGCGAGCCTTGGACCGAGACGAAAGAGCGCACGCCACTGTCGCCGTACTCTAGCTCCTGACAGGCGAGGCCATAG
>DATAOM010000159.1:0-5401 GCA_036265775.1 Ktedonobacterales bacterium
CCTGGAACGCTGGCAGGCGCGCGCCGGGAGTAGCGTGCGGCGCTGGATGGATCTGCTGAGTCAGGTGGACGCGCTAGGGGCGCTGGCCGCGCTCAAATATGACCAGCCGGAATGGGCCTTCCCGCGCGTCGTCGAGAGCACAGGCGCGATGACAGACTCCACGCTGGTCGCGCGCAACCTGGGGCATCCACTGCTGCCACCAGAGACGTGCGTGGGCAACGACGTGAGTGTGGGGCCGCCGGGGCGCTTCCTGCTGGTGACGGGGTCGAATATGTCGGGCAAGAGCACGCTGCTGCGCGCGATCGGACTGAACGTAGTCCTGGGGCAGATGGGCGGGCCGGTCTGCGCTGACGAACTGACCTTGCCGCCGCTGGCGCTGCTGAGTAGCATCCGCGTGCGCGACTCGCTGGAGGAGGGCGTCTCGTACTTCATGGCCGAGTTGCAGCGATTGAAGGCAGTAGTAACAGAGGCCGAGACGACGCGCGCGAATGGAGAGCGCACGGCCTTCTTCTTGCTCGACGAGATCCTGCATGGGACGAACACGAGCGAGCGGCAGGTGGCAGCGCGACGCATCATCCGGCATCTGCTGGCAGTCGGCGCGACCGGCGCGGTCTCGACGCATGACCTGACACTGGCCGACGCGCCAGACCTCGCGGCATCCGCCACGCAGGTGCATTTCACCGAGCAGTTCGCGCGCGGCCCCGACGGCCCGACGATGCGCTTTGACTACACGCTGCGTCCGGGCATCGCCACCTCGACCAACGCGCTGAAGCTGATGGAGATCGTCGGCCTGCCGGTGGACGAGGAATAGCTTAGGATTGTGATACTCTATCGGCGATGCTGACGGGGATGAACAGAGATAAGCCAGCATGACCCCAGGGAGCGCTGCGCATGTTCGATTGGTTCACGGCGCTATTTGCGCTGAGCATGGCATCCTTTGGTATTCAACTGCTCATTGACCCCGCCAGATTCAATCTCACGGCTCCCAATCCTCAACTCTTGAGGCGTCGCAAGATCTTAGTGTCGATTTTGTGCTTTGCAATTTCTGGTATCTCAGTGGCTATAGCCCTCACAGATCCTTTAGCACAAGATAGGCTAACGCCAGCAAGATTAGGAGTGATAATCATGAGTTGCGGATTTTGCCTCATGGCGATTGCTGGCTGGGCGCAAATTGGGATGCAGATCGCACATCGAGTACGAACGCAAAGACACATCAATCGCACGGGGATCTTACCGAACTGACAGATCGAGAGACCTCATGCGCTCTGATGTAGTCGTCGGCGAGGCTGGCGTGAAGGGGCTGGGCGTCTTTGCGCGGCGGGACTTCGCGCGTGGCGAGTTCATCTTTCGTCGGCGGCATGGCAGAGTGGTCAAGAACAGCGACATCCCCTCGCTGTCGGAGGAGGACCAGCGCCACCTCTGCGAGCTGGATTTCGAGACGAGCGCGGTTCTGCTCCCGCCGGGCTGCTACCTCAACCACTCGTGCGACCCCAACGCGATACGCAGCGGCGTCAACGTCTACGCCTGGCGCGACATCCACGCAGACGAAGAGATCACCATAGATTACCGGCTGAACGCGCACGACGGCGAGCGCTGGGCGTGCGGCTGTGGCGCAGCGACCTGTCAGGGCTACGTCATCGGCGACTTTTTCTCGCTCGACGCCGAGCGCCAGCGCGCCTATCTGCCCTACGCGCCACCCTTCATCCGCAAGGAATACCGTAGGCGCGCAGTATCCGCTCGTGGATTGGCGAGGCAACGAAACGATTGATTTAACGCATGGCGAGCTGGCGGGTGATGGTCGTATCTTTGATCTTCGTGTCCTCGGCGAGCAGGAACGCCTTGGAGAGGATGATCGAGAACACGCTATCGCCCGCGAATGGCAGGTAGAGGTTTCCTGTCGCGGTCTCGCCGCCGCCACGGCTGGGTACGATGCACAGGTACTGATCGTTCGGCTCCATGAGGATATTGCCGGAGCCGAGGTGTATCTTGTATGTCCGCAGGTCGCCGCGCACGCGCAGGAAACGCCCCTCGACGGCGCAGCGGTCGGCGATGGCCAGCCGGGGAATCAGCCGCGCGAGAAGCTGCTTGCGCGTCTCGGCGGTGGCGGAAAGCTCGCCGAAGCTGTAGGACCGCCAGTAGTCGCGGTAACGTCCCGCCGGGCCGCCATCCTGCCAGGTGGGATCGTTGCCGACGCTGGCGACGCCGACGAAGAGATCCACATCGCGCAGAACCTCCGAGAGGACGAGCGGCGGTATCTGCTCCAGCGGAATCGGCGTATTGTCGTTCGGCCCGTTCCCTGTGTCGTCGAAATGCCAGCGCCGGTAGCCGCCACCGGTCGCGTGGGCATGGTTTTCCTGCGCGTTCAAGCGATAGAAGCGTACCTGATCGGTGGTGAGGTAGAGATACGTGCCGGTCTCGTTGGTGTCGGTCCCGTAGTCGTCACCTGCGCCCTCTATCCAGTACTCCGCGCGCAGGCCGCAGTGTGGCAGGTCCAGCGAGGCCGGTGGATATTCGTCGTCCACCATCAGGCGCAGCTTGTTGCGCCAGCCGCGACCGGCTGCCAGCGCGTTGAACTGGTGCTGGCGCAGGATATGTCCGGCGAACCGGTTGGAGTAGACACGTGTGGCGCGCTCGGCGTCGGTGAGCAGGTAGACCTCACGGTGCGCCTGTTTGAAGGGCTGCGTGATCTCGAGGCGTTCCAGCCAGTTGCGCCAGGCCAGCGTCGCGCTGGCGTTGGAATAGACGGGATGCCAGAGCGAGACGCGGGCCGACTCAGGGAGGTTGAGCGGGTGGTCATGTGCATCCACTAACACCTCGTCATGCCAGGCGCCATCCATGATCTTGTCGCCGTCTCTGAAGCGCCAGATCAGCCGTCGCGCGAGGCCGCCGATCAACGGATGGTCGAGGTAGCGAGCACGCCAGTCACCGAGGCTCCACGAGCGTTCGAGGAGCGGCAGGCGCTCGATGCGGTCGCGCTGGGCGGCGAGCATGCGCGCGATGTCGTCGCGCAGGCGCTTGAGGTCTTTCAGTTCGGCTTTGTATTCGCGCTTGACCTCGGCTGTCTCGGCCTTACGCGGCTTGCCCTGGGCGTCGCGCCAGGCGATCTCGACCTCCAACCCGTCGATACGTATCTCAGCGGTCAAGGCGCCGAATGGAATCTCGCGTTTGTCCTGCTGCAGATCGAAGGTAGGAACGGTCAACTCTTCCAGATCGTCACGCGTCATACCCACGCGCTCGGCGGCCTCGTCCAGCGAGCGCTCGATGCCCTTGAGGTAGGTCGGCTGTTTTACGCCCAGGCGGACACGCTCGAGCTGCGCCGCGCCGTGTAGGCCCGGCATACTCTTGAGCGCGTAGACGCAGGCCCCGGCCACCTTGGCGGAACGCGGACCCACGCCAGTAATCTTGCGATAACCTGCGATAGCCGTATCTGCCAGAACAGCGGCGAGGCTGGTGTCTTCGATACCCGCGCAGGCCCAGGCGAGGCCGCGCAGCAGATCGCCGTTCTCCTCGACCAGCAGACACCCATTGCTCACAAGGTCATAGGTTTCGCTGTCGCGCTCAGGCGGCTTATTGCCGCTCTTACGGAATGCGCTGAGCCAGGCGATGGCGAGCCGGGCAAACGTTTCCTTGCCGAGCGCGTCGAGCAGCCGCTGTGTCGCCGCAACCCATTTGGTAGTCGGCGCGCTGCCCTTCGACGCGGCGCACTGGCGCAACAAGGCGACCCAACGCTCGCGTACATCCGCGTCCATCTCGTCGAGCAGCGGACGTACCTGATCGCCCCACTCGTCGGAGTAGACCACCGGCGGCTCGGGCTGGCCGCCGAGCAACTCATCAACCAATCGCAGCATCTTGCGTTGTTCCGCTGATGAGTACCACCCATTGATCGCCGTGCGCACGACGATCAAGTCGGCGCGGCAGGCCTCGAGTGTCGCAGGATCGGAGAGCGGCCGCGCGAGCGCACGCAGCAGCGCCTGGATTGGCATATAATAGTAGCTCGTCGCCTTGCTGATCTCCGCGAGAATGGCGCACACATCGTCGGTGGCATAGGGCAGGTTGCGCCTGGCAAGCTGACTCAACAGGAGGTCCATCGCACGCCATGAGCGTGGCGGATTGATCAACGCGGCGCGGATGATCGCGACCTGCGATTCGGGATCGGCGGCGAGAATAGCGCGGCCTGCGGCGAGGTTGGAGGGCTTGACGCCCCAGGTCAAGCCCTGTGAAGTGCTCTCATCTTTGTATGCCTGGAGCAGGGTGTAGGCTTCTCGTTCCAGCGGTGTGCTCATCGTCTCAGCCTCCCACCAGCGGCACCAGTTTGAGGAACGTCACCTCGGAGCCGTGGGAGAGCGTGACGGTGGCGGTGAGGTCGGTCACTTGATGGTCGTTCACCAGCACGATGAAGCCGCGCCGCAGAAACGCCTGCTCCGCCGCTGTATACTGCGCCTCCCAGTCGAGCTGCCGGGGCTTCTTCATCTGGTAGCCGTTGAGCGCGCGCTCGGCCTCGGTTGGCTGCACCAGCCCATAGTAGTAGCCCACCTGCTTTGCGTTGTACTCGGTCACTTCCTGGTAGATGCGCCGCCGGATCAGCTCGGCGAGCGTGATCGTCTCCTCCAGGATGTCGAGATCCCACGAGCGCTTCTCGCCCAGGGTGGATTCGTCGGTGATCGTGACGGTCGCCATACCACGCCTCGCTCTCTTGCCAATAACCCTTGCCAAGACATTCCGCCAGTTCGCCGCAAAAGCGGATGCCCGCCATGATGCGGCGCTGTCCGCCAGAAATCTGCCGTTCAGCGCTTCGTCTGCCATGCTACCATGCCTTCGACAGCGGGTTACATTACAACGTGGCGCAGCAGAACCAGCGAGGACGATATGGGCATAGATGAATCGATGGAGTGGTCGGCGGAGAGTTCAGCGGTGTACCGGCAGTTGGCGTCGGTCGCGGTTCCCGCGCGCGAGGAGCAGGTGGCGACGTTGCTCTCTCTGCTGCCGTTCGGGCGCGACGAGGCATTCCACGTCGTCGAACTAGCCTCGGGTGAGGGCATGCTCTCGCAGGCGATCCTGGAGGCCTTTCCCGCCGCGACGGTGCTGGCGCTGGATGGCGAGGAGAGCATGCGCCAGGCAACGGCGGCGCGGCTGCGTCCCTATGGCGAGCGGGCGCAGGTGGCGGCCTTCGACATCGCTGGCGTAAAGTGGTATAGCGCGCTGGAAAGTGCAGACGTAGTGGTCTCCTCGCTCTGCGTTCATCACCTGCATGGGCAGGGCAAACGCGATCTGTTCACAATGGTTCACGACTGCATCTCGGCGCGGGGCTGCCTGCTCATCGCCGACCTGGTCCAGCCGCAGCGCTTGGAGGCGCGCAACCTCTTCGCCGCGACGTGGGATCATTCGGCGGAGGAGCGTTCAC
>DATAOM010000160.1:0-17547 GCA_036265775.1 Ktedonobacterales bacterium
GACTCGGCGTGCTGAATGTGGTCAACTTCTTCAGCTATTTCACGAATCTCTCCAACATCATCGCATCCGTCGTCTTCGTCATCGGGGCCATCTTCCTGCTCCAGCGACGTCAGCCTACCTCGGCTCAAGATCTTATCCGTGGCGCTTCCGTGGTGGCGATGGTAATCGTCTTCATCGTCTACGGCGTGCTGCTGCGCGACATAGACCTCGGCAATCTCCAGCCCTGGGTCAATACCGTCATTCATTACATCTTCCCCCTCGTCGTCCTGGCCGACTGGCTCTATCAGCCGCCGAGATCCACGCTCAGTTTCGGGCAGATAGGGTACTGGCTGATCTACCCGTTGATCTACCTGATCTACACGCTGATTCGTGGGGCCATCACCAGCTTTTATCCCTACCCATTCCTGAATCCGGCGACCGCTGGCGGCTACGGCGGTGTCGCCCTGTACTGCATTGCAATCTTCGCCGCCTTTCTCATTGTCGGCGCGGGCCTCGTCGCGCTGGGGAACTGGTCGCGCGGCGCGATAGGACGAGCAGCCTAACAAGACCGAAGGAGTGCACGCATGTCCTCAGATGAGCGCTCCGGCGCAGGGAGCGATTCGCCGAAGCTGGAAGATTTCATTCCGACGCACTGGAGTGAAGGGACGATCATCGCCAACGACCTGCGCCAGCATTACTACCGAACTGGCGCTGGGAACGAGAAACCCACACTCCTGCTGCTGCACGGCTTCAGCGAGAACGGCACGTGCTGGTCGCGCGTCGCCCGCGCGCTGGAAGACCAGTACGATCTTATCCTGCTCGACGCACGCGGACATGGCCGCTCGGACCTCCCGATGGCAGGCTACTCACAGGAAACGCTCACGCAAGACGTCGTCGCCTTCATCGCCGCGCTGAGCCTGGACCGACCCTTCCTCTGGGGCTACTCGAATGGCGCCAAGACGGCGGCGGAGGTCGCTGCAAGCGCGCCAGAGAGTATCCGCGCCGTCATCCTGGAAGACCCGCCATGGCGCGCCGAATCCGCTCAACCTGCTCCATCCAACGCCAGTGCGCCGAGTGGAGAGCCGTGGCCAGGCTACGACCAGTGGCGCGCATCCTGGATCGCCTGGCATGTGGAGCTGCGCGACCAGGCGTTCGCCGAACGTCTCGCTACCTCCCGCCCTTTCCTTCCGCCGGGCGCGACGGATTGGCCTCAGGAGGAGCTGTTCACCCATCTGGAGGCGCAGGCGCAATTCAATCTCGCGCTGCTGGACGTACTCCCACCGGTCCCGCTTCCCTCGCCCTGGCACGCGACTGTCGCGCGCATCACCTGTCCGATCCTGCTGCTGACCAGCGATCCCGCGCGTGGTGGGACGATCACGCCGGAGGTCGTGGAACAGATCGCGGCGACCTGGCGGAACGGCGAGCATGTCGCCATTCCCGGAGCCAGCCATTTTCTGCATCACGAAATGGACGACGAAGCCCTCGCGCAGTTCATCGCCACCGTGCGAGACTTCCTCGCGCGGCAGTGATTCGAAGACCGAACGGAGATTCAGCCGGCAGCCACGCCAAGGATCGCGCGCGCCAGCTCCATGATCTGCGGCGCGACCTCCTCTGGCGTCTGATCGGGGCCAGCCAGCGTATCAAACGTCTCGAAGCTAGTGATGGTAAAGAGCTGGGCGGCTATCTGCTCAATCTGCTCAGGTGGCGGGCGTCCATATTCCGTCGCAAAGCGCCCAACCAGCGCGCGCCCAGCGTTGCGCCGCCAGCCATCACGCCCGCGCACCACCTGCTCGAAATCGGTGTCGAGCGCCGCCAGCGCCCGCAGCCGCCGCGTGATAACGCGATCCGCGCCCCAGAAGCGCGCGAACGTTTCGACAAACTTCTCCAGCGCCAGCAGCGCCGTCGGCTGTGTGAAGGCTTCCGCTAGTCGCTCCATGTGTCCGCGCCGGGCGAGATCGTCTGAGACCGCCTCCAGCAGCCCCACCTTCGACTCGAACTGGTAATACACCGTCATCCGCGCGACGCCCGCCTGGCGCGCCACCGCCTCCATCGTGAAGCCAGAGAATCCGTCGCTCGCCATGAGCAACTCGCGAGCCGCCTCGACGATACGCGCGCGCGTCTGTTCGGCGCTTTCCTGCCGTCTGCCCAGATTGTATGGACGCGGACTCATGGCGGCTTCCCTCTCACTTGGCTGAATCCATTGTACCGTGTGTCAAGCGCGCTGCCACTATCTGAACTGATCGATCATCTCTCAAATACGTGGCGATGCTCTTGACAAATTTGATTATACAGTCTATACAAATAAAGCGGTGGCGATATATCGCTATCAGGCAAGGCATGACCGTTCCATCTCGCCAGAGGGTATCAGGGGGCCAGAACAGGAGAAGAGATGATGGTTTCACCGAGCACCTCACATGAGAGGGGCCCGGCTGGCGCGTTTGCGGGGAAGGTCGCGCTCGTCGTTGGCGCTAGCCGCGGGATTGGAGCCACTACCGCGCGGGCCTTCGCCGAGGCTGGAGCGGCCGTTGCGCTCGCGGCGCGCGACGCCCAGGCGCTTGAGAGCGTCGCCAACGCGATTCAGTCGGCGGGCGGCCGGGCGTTGGCGATCCCGACCGATGTCAGCGATCCGGCGGCGGTGGCGCGGCTCGTCGCGCAAATCCTGGAATCTTATGGGCGGCTGGACGCCACCTTCAACAACGCCGCTGGCGGCGGGCGTCCGCCAACCCCGCTCGCCGAGATCCCCATCGAAGACTACGATAGCGCGCTGGCGATCAACCTGCGCGGCGTCTTCCTTGCCATGAAGTACGAGATCCCCGCGCTGCTTCAGAGTGGCGGCGGAGCTATCGTCAACATGTCCTCGACGGCGGGATTGAGCGGCGTCAGAGGCATGTCCGCCTATGTCGCCAGCAAGCACGGCGTCATCGGGCTGACCAAGACCGCCGCTCGGGACTACGCCGAGCGCAACATCCGCGTCAACGCCGTCGCGCCCGGCCCCATCTTGACTGACCGCATCAAGGCGCTGAGCGAGGAGAGTCGCGCGCAGATCGCTCAGACCGTACCTATGCGCCGGCTTGGCCTGCCGGAGGAAGTGGCGGAGCTTGTCGTCTGGCTCTGCTCCGATCAGGCGGCCTTCATGACCGGAGCCACCCTCACGATTGATGGTGGTAGACTTTCCGGCGGCGCATAACGTGCCGCCCTCTTGACACATCGTGGACAGATTCGGTTGACCCAGCAGAAGGAAAGGAACCCATGACATGGACAACTTCCCCATCTACCAGACTGCGTTGTTCCTGCACATCCTCGGCGCCATCAGCTTTTTCATCGCTATAGCCATCCTCTACACCAGCGTGCTTGGCGTCCGCCGCGCGCAGACAGTCCAGCAAATCAAGCTCTGGACCGGCGCGGTGGCTCCGGTGATACGTCTGGTCTTTCCGATCGCCGCTTTGGTGATCCTGATCGCTGGCTTCTACATGGCGGCGGTCTCTTGGCGAGCGGCGTGGGTCGGGATCGCGCTCATCGCGTTTCTCCTCTTGACGATCGTCTCGGCCCTCCTGCAAGGGCGGCGCATCACCCTGTTGGGGCGTCAGGTCGCCGATCAACCGGACAATACTCCAGTCACCGGAGCGCTATGGACGCAAGCGCATGACCCTGTCACCTGGATAGGTGTCAACACAGCGGCGGCGTTCGCAACCGGCATCGTCTACCTGATGACACTCAAGCCCGACGCGCTTGGCTCAGTGATCGCGCTGCTCATCGCGCTCGTGGTGGGTCTGGCATTCGGCTTCCTGACGCAAGGGCGGGCCGCCGCAGCCCCAGCGCTGGCGCACGAATAGGCTACGAATCAAACCGACGGCGCCGCTGCGGTCATCGTCGGTTACCCGCTTACAAGCAGGCGATGGCGTATAGAAGGAGGCGTGGCACATGCGAACAACGATTCGACTCTTCCTGCTCATCGAGGGCGTGAGCTTTCTCGCCGCCGGGCTGGTCCACCGCGGCGTGTTCATCACTGGATACGCGCACCAGCAGGCCTCCATCGCCGAGACGACGATTGCCGTTGTACTCCTGATTGGTCTCGGCCTTACGTGGATCTGGCCGGGACAAACACGCCTGATTGGTCTTGTCGCGCAGGCGTTCGCGCTGCTCGGCACGCTGATCGGCGTCTTTACCATCGCTATCGGCGTCGGTCCCCATACAGCGCCCGACATCGCCTATCACATCATCATTCTGGCCGTGTTGACAGTGGGCCTTGTCGTCGCAGCGCGGGCGCCTGCCGAAATACCCCAACCCACGCCTGGAGGAGCGTCATGAGGCTCATCCTGCACATCAACGATTTCACCTGGGCAGTTCCTACGGACCGCTTTGGCCCGACACTGGCCCAGATTGCCCTGGCCGCCGAGGATGCTGGCTTCGACCGCATCGGTGTGGCCGATCACCTCTGGCAGGCGCCACAGGCTGGTGGACCGGAGGTTCCCGAACTCGAGTGCTACGCCACGCTCGTCTTTCTCGCAGCGCACACGCGCCGGGTGGGCTTGCTTCCCATGGTGACGGGCGCGCATTTCAGGTACCCTGGGCTGCTGGCCAAGACGGTCACAACGCTGGATGTGCTCTCCGGTGGCCGCGCCTGGCTCGGCATCGGCGCTGGACACTATGAGGCGGAGGCGCGCGGGCTGGGCATTCCCTTCCCGCCACTAGCCGAGCGGTTCGAGCGCCTGGAGGAGACGATACAGATCTGCCTGCGCATGTGGAGTGGCGAGCGTGGCGATGAGCGCCCGTTCACAGGGAAATACTACGAACTGGAGCGCCCGCTCAACCTGCCACAGAGCCTGAGCCGGCCGCATCCACCCATCCTGATCGGCGGCGACGGCGAGCAGAAGACGCTCCGGCTGGTGGCGCGCTACGCCGACGCATGCAGCCTGCGCCCCACGCCGGAAATTCCCAAGAAGCTCGCCATCCTGCGCCAGCATTGTGAGGCGGAGGGCCGCGACTACGACGCCATCGAGAAGACCTGCGCGTGGCGCTTCGACGCTGGCGAGGATGGCGCCAAAGCAGGAGAGTTGATCGAGCAGTTACGCTGGCTGGCGGGGATGGGCATCCAGACCGTCATCGGCGCCGTCCCGCATATTGAGCAAATCCGGCCGTTGGAGGTCATCGGCCGCGCGGTCATTCCAGCCGTGGCGGATCTCTAAGGAAGCTATGCACTGAACGCTCTCTGCTCAACCCACGTGTCGTCGTGTGTCATAATGCCCATCAAAGGCATGGCCTATCTGATACTGAATCCGCCGGGAGATTTCTGGACGAGAGCGAAGACTCTGATGAGCGAACGACTGGATCAGCACAGGAGAGTGGTCTCTCACAATGGGGAATTTGGTGAGTCCTTCGCCGTGTGGCGGGCCTGCGCACGATGAACCCGAGCGCTTCGGCCGTGTGATCGTCAATCCAATTAGCGGCGAGCGGATCGTCGTTCGCCAAAGCGGCGCAGAGACGGATGGCGCCCTTTTTTCCTTCGATCTCTATCTGCCGCCCGGCGGCCACGTCCCCGCCGGACACGTCCACCCCGTCCAGGAGGAGCGCTTTACCATCATAGAGGGCCAGATGCGCTTCCGACTCGGCCGTCAGACGATCGTGGCGCGCCCCGGTGAGACGGTGATTGTCCCTCCAGGAAAGGCCCACTGGTTCGGCGCCGAGGGCGGGCAGGCCGCGCACGCCTATGTAGAGGCGCGTCCAGCGCTGCGCATGGAGGAGTTCTTCGCGGAGAACGAGACGCTGAGTCTGGCGGGTCGCCTCGGCGGTACCAGACTCCCACGGCTTTCGGACCTCGCGCGCATCCTGCTTGAGTTCCAGCGCGAGGTCGCTGTGCCCTATATGCCTGCGTTCCTGGTCAGGGCCGCGCTGACCCCACTCGCCTGGCTGGGACAGCTCCGCGCCAGGGTCCGTAAGATGGCGCCACAGCATGCATCACGCTAAGGATCGGGGGAAGACAAGCGCGCTGTCGCTGCCTATCCTGTCCGAGGCGCTGGTGAAGCGCGCTATGCGTCCGCTCACGGACCAGTGGCGACACATTCCCGTCGCGTCGCGTGGGTCTACGCTGCTCGGCGTCAGCTTTCGCCCGCTGCAGGCCGACGCGCTGGGGCTGGACGCGCGCACGACACTGGATGCGCTCCTCGCTTACCCGTTCCAGGTCATCCGCCTGGGAGCCTACTGGAATCGCATCGAATCTGCGCCGGGCGTGTTTTCTCCCGACGCGCTCGACTGGCAAATCGACGCCGCCGAACGCGCAGGGAAACGGATCATCCTCAACGTGGGCGCGGTGAAGACGTTTGGCTATCCCGAATACTTCGCGCCCAAGCACCACCTCCAGCGCCCCCTGCGCGAAGGCGCGCTCGTCATACCAGACACTCATCGGTCGCTGCTCGACGCCGCGACGGTGTTCATCTCCCGCATCGTCGAGCGATACCGAGACAGGTCAGCCATTGTCGCGTGGCAGATCGAGCACGAGGCGGTTGATCCGCTGGGCGTGGAGCACTCGTGGCGTCTGAGCGCCGCCTTTGTCCAGGAAGAAGTGGCGGCCGTCAGATCGACCGATCCAACCCGGCCGGTCATGATGAATGGCTTCCTGCCCACCTCATCGCTGGTGCGGCTACAGCAATGGTGGCGCACGCGCGACCAGGGCGACTCACTGGCGGTGGCGCAGCGGCTGGCGGACATCGTCGGCGTGGACTACTATCCACGCCACGCGCTCTTCCGCCTCGGCGCGCGCACTGTGTATCTGACTGGAAGCTTGCAACGTCAGCGGAGATGGGCGCAACTATTCGACTGGGCCGCCGCACGTGGGCGTCGTGTCATGATCTCAGAGGGTCAGGCGGAGCCGTGGGAGACCGTGACAACACCACCCAGCCCGCATGGCCAGACGATGTATAGCTGCCCGCCGGAGCAGGTGATCGCAAACTACAACGACTGCGTGAGCTGGACCGAACCGGGCGCTTCTAGCCTCTACGCCTACCTCTTCTGGGGCGCTGAGTACTGGCTACGACGAGACCGCGACGGCGACGCGAGCTACCTCCAGGCGTTCGCTCGCATCCTCGAAGAGTCTTGATTCTCGTCGCCGAGTAGTACGATGACCAGCTAGGCCTGTCCTAAGAGAAGTGATGGCACCCAAAGGGGGATTTGAACCCCCCACGTCCGAAGGAACGCGCCCCTCAGACACGCGCGTCTGCCAATTCCGCCACTTCGGCTCATCTGTGGAGTCTACCGCACCTCAGCCGAGGGGCTCTCCATTCATTCGCGTGATTTGGCTAAACCCGCCACGACCTGGACATTTGGCAGCTTCATCAACTCCTGGGGATCGAGGAGCAGCTTACTGGAGCGGTTGCCGCCACCCATGACGACTTCTTGCCGTTGCATGACAACGCTATCGATATAGATCGGGAGGTCAGTGACGCCGATGGCCGTAACGCCGCCGATCATCATGCCTGTGCGTTCGACGGTCGTCTCCCCATCGGCGAACGAGGCCCTCTTCACATCCAGCAACTCACACACCTTCTGGTTGACGTCCAGTCTGGTTGTGCCCAGCACGACGCAGACGGCGTAGCGCGGCGGTTCCACTTTTCGTGACGCGACGAGAATCGTATTCGCCGACTGGTCGAGTGAGATTCCATAGTGTTCACAGAAAGCGGCGGTATCGGCCAGCTCTGGCAGACACGCCATCACCTTATGCGCGATGTCGTACTGAGTGATGGCCTCTTCGACGAGTGGATGCAACATCGTTTCGCTCACGCGACTTCTCCCGACTGAACCAGCGCATCACCCGACGCGCTGGCGCCAGTCATCATACCAAATCTATTCAGGAAAAAGGCGCGTCAGACGGTGGCTGTTCACGCCTTGTGAGCGCGGAGTTGATGCTTGAGCAGGTCCATCTCGGCCAGGTGGTCGCGCGCGTGGCCAAGCGCTGGCGCCAGACAGCGCCAGGCCTGTGGACGCTCGAACATCCACGGGACCTCGTCGCGCATCGCCTGCTCCAGATAAACAGGGTAGCGCGTGAGATGCTTTGGCACATCTGGCATGCGACTCAGTTCCCTGTCGGAGACCTTGCGCAGCCACCCAACGATTGCCTGATGTACGGCGTCGGCGTACTCCAACGTCTCGGCCAGGACTACTCGGTGAGCAAGATCATCCGCCTGCGCCTCGCTCAGCCCGACGCCGACGCCGGGCGCGAGCCGCAACCGTTCCCAGCGCGGCTCGTCGATGATCTCCGGAATTCCCCGCACCAGCGTCTGCAGCGCCCAGTCCTGCGTGCGCGCGACATGCCAGAGATCGAACGCGAGCAGGTTCGTGTGAGGGAGAACGCGCGCGGTCAGTTCCTGTGGCGTGAGGTCGTTGGCAATGTCATGCAGGATCTGATTGACGCCGCTGTACTGGCGCTCTAAGAGTTCTGTCGCGCGCATAGCAAGCTCTCCCTCAGTTGGCGAGTCGTCAACGTTTTCGTGGTTCGTGTCCATAACCGGGCCAGCGCCAACGTCCTCTGTGGCGGATACTCCAGTGAGGCTGGGCGACGCGGTATCAGCGTGATTGGTACGCGCTGCGAATCCTGTTACCAGATAGCGGACCGCCCAGCGCGGCGCTGATATAACAAATGTCGAATGCCCCAGCGCTCAATGGGAAAACGCTCCACGCCAATGACAGGATGCCGAGCAGGTGATCCCGAAAGATCAGGCCGAGGACGAGGAATCCTATGCCTGCGACGATACGAAAGATGCGCCCACCACGACTGTTGAGGAAGCGCGAGAAACCTGACCCGTTGAACGCTGCCTCGAATCCGCTCATGACACACCTCTCCAGTCGCCATCAGAAGTCCAGCTCAGAAGTCCAGCTCAGAAGTCCAGCGAGGCCGAGCCACCCGCCAGACGCTCCACCACGTTCGCCGCCGTGACGATCTTCGCGCCCTCGATCAGATGATCCGCCGTGATGCCGCGCGGCGTCGCGCAGGAGCCGCAGGCCCAGATCTGGCCGCCGTTGCTGATGAAGGACTGCATCACGTCCCGCAGCGGCTGGAAGCCTTCCTTGTGAATCCCCTCGGTGTAGCCCTTCGTGGCGAGCCAGACACCCTCGATGGTCAGCAGGACGACGACATCCTGATCGGCGGAGGCGGCCACATTGCCGACGACGAAGGCCAGCGTCGCGCGCTCTGCATCTTCGCGACCATGCGTGCAGTGAACGAGCAGTTGAGCCATGGATGCTTCTTCCTTTCAATCTGAATATCAATCCGAACTGAACCAGCTTCCCGCGACGCGCATCAGCCGTCTTTCTTGCGCAGCCAGGCGCGTAGAACGCCCGGCGGCTCCTCGCGTTCCGCGATCAGCGCATTTCCCGACAACCGGCTCCACGATTCCAGGTCCCCGCGCGCGGCCGGATCGTCCACTCGCACTTCGAGCACCTGCCCCGGCGCCATCTCGCGCAGCTTCGCCCGGATTGCCGGCGTCAGAATCGCGCAGGTCGTTCCTTCCATCGCGCCTGCGTTGGCGGTTCCCAGCATCTCAAGCGTCGCGTCAGCGCTGGGAAGGTCGGCGTCGTCCATTCGCGCCTCCAGTCATGCCAGTCGCTTCCAGCGCGCGGCCTGCCACACCGGCGGGCGTCACGCCTGGAAAACCATTGACAGGAAGCAGCGTACGCTATAGGGGTAGCGTCAGACATGCGGAGAACTACGGTATTTTTGCCAGGGGAGTACTGTAGTTTTCGAGCAGACCCAGCTCGGCGGCGCGCCGCACCGCCTCGGCGCGCGAGCGGCTGTCGAGCGCGGCCAGGATATTGCCGACGTGCATCTCCACCGTGCGCGGGCTGAGGACAAGCTGGCGCGCGATCTCGGCGGTGGTCTGCCCTTGCGCCACAAACTGGAGAATCTCACGCTGGCGGCGGGTCAGGTCTCCTGAGCGGAAGCGCGCTTCGCCTCTGCGCCGCTGCCCACTACCCATCGCGCCTACCTTTTCGAGCGTTTGGGCAACGTACTGGGCCAGAGGACGCGCGCCGACCTTGCGCGCCGTACGATAGGCGCTGGTCAGATGGAGAACGCCGGCATCGTTGCGACCGGCGGCGATACACGCCACACCCGCGCGCCACTCGGTAAGGCCATGGCAGAACGGCACGCTCATATCGCGCAGCAGGTCCAGCGCCCGGTCGAATTGCTGGACCGCCTGAGGCGCATCGCCGTCGAGCAGCGCGCATTCCCCCAACGCATGCGCCAGCGCCGAGAGCGCCTCGGATTGACCGCTTACGCTCGCAATCCGCGCCAGCGCATTGGCGCAGGCCCGCACGCCGTCAGTTGTCCGCGTCAGCGCGAAGAACGTCGCCGCCCAGCGCAGCGGCGCCACGACATAGTGGCACTCTTCAATCTGCTCCCAGCGACTGAGAATAGTGTAGCAATGCCCCATCGCTGCGCCATGGGCCCCTTGAAGTTGCGCCACCTGCCCCAGCCCCCATTCAGCCAGCAACTCCATCGCCGCCAGTTCGATGCGACGCGCCAGCGCCGCCGACTCGACCAGCAACGGGTGCGCCAGACGCGGGCGACCACGCAAGACGTAAACTGAGCCAAGGATGCCGCCAGCCACGGCGCGGGCATGTGCAGAACTATGCTCCGACGCCAGCACCTCACGGCAGAGCGTCATGGCGCGCTCCACCTCGCCAGCCTGGCGCAAGACAACGGTCAGGCAGGCGATGCAGAGCTGGCCGGTCGCGGGGATAGCGTTCGCCTGGCAAAAAGAGAACGCCGTCAGGTACGTGTCCTCCGCGCCAGCATAGTCTCCGGCATGCTCCAGCGAGTCCGCCAGTCGCTGGTAGATCTCGGCCGCTGCTCCCGCTTGATTCTGCTCCAGAGCAAGCGTGAGCGCTCGCCGTACCAGCGCCAGACCTTCATCCGTCTGCCCCATGCGCGCGCGAACGTTGCCATCGAGACCCATGACGCGCGCTTGCAGATCGCCTCGTCCGGCGGACGCGGCCTCTTCGGCGGCTATGGCGAGCAGGTCCAGCGCGCTGCGGAAGCGCGCCGCCGAGCGCAGATGCGCCGCCACCGCGAGGCGCTCGGTCGCCGCTTCGGCGGGTAGACCGCTCGCCGCGAATGCCTCCGCCGCCGTCACACGCGCGGCGAGCGCCCCCTCCCAGTGTCCCTGCAATTCGCAGACACTGGCGAGCTTGCGTTCGGCCTCGGCGCTCGCGCGCAGATCGTCTAGCTGCCGCCAGCCGGTCGCCGCTTCGCGCCAGGCGCGGGCGGCCTCAGGCAGCATCCCGCAGAGTTGCGCGCAGTGGCCTAACTGATCGAGCAGTCCCAGACGCCGAGCGCTCTCCGGGTCGGCGTCCGGCCAGAGCTCAAGGGCGCGCTGCGCTGCGACCACCGCATCACGATAGGCGTGGATCGCGGACGCCTCATGGGCGGCGTTGAGCCAGGCTGTGCGAGCCAGCGCAGGCTCTTTTGCTTGCTGCCAGTGCTCGGCGATGGCCTGCGGCGGCGCGCCATGCCGCTCCAGATGTGCGGCGACCTGGCGGTGGAGCGCGCGGCGGCGCGTCCAGGGGATATCCAGATAGATCGCTTCACGTGTGAGCGCGTGACGGAACGCCGCCCGGCCAGGCGCAACCTCGATCAGGACGCCGCGCTCGAACAACGCGTCGAGGCCATCCAGCGTACCGGCCAGTTCCTCCACGACGAGCAGATCGAACTCGCGGCCAGTCACTGCGGCCAGCTCCAGCAAACGCGCCGCCCCATCCGGCAGCCCGTCGAGGCGCAATAGCAGCGCATCGCGGAGGGTATCGGGGATCGACAGTTGCGCTTCCGCTACTAGCTCGGCGCTCACCTGGCTGGCGTGGCGCGTTCGTAAGCGATCAGGCGCCGCCAGAGCGCTGCACAATTCCTCGACAAACAGTGGCACGCCCTCGGCCCGTTCGGCCAGCGCGGCAGCTAACGCAGGACTGAGCGGATAGCCAAGGATACGCGCCGCAAGGGTGACGGCAGTCTCGTCGTCGAGTGGTTCGACAACAATCTCGCGCAGCAAGCGCGCGCGGCGGAGATCGTTGCGCAGCCGCCGCAGGGGATGCCCCCGTGGCATCTCATCGCTCCGATACGCGCTGAGAATCAGCAGCCGCTCATGCGCGCATGCGCTGGCTAACGCGGGAAGCAGTTCTAATGTCGCGTTGTCGGCCCACTGTAAGTCGTCCAGCACGATCACCGCAGGCGCCGTTCGCGCGATGGCCAGAAAGAGACAACGCAGAGCCTCTACAAGCGTCGCATAGTCTGTGTTGGGAGGAGGCGCGCCAAGTTCTGGCAACAGAAGCGCCAAGTGCGGCGCAAGCGGGCCGCTCTGCGTCACGATGTCGGGCGTTGATCGTAGCGCGGAACGGAGCGCCGCGACGATCGGACCGTAGGGCGGGGTGGTCGGTTCGCTTGCCTCGCCGTTGAGCGCCAGCAGGCCGCTGCGCGCCACGCAGGCCTCTATCAGCCGCGTTTTGCCTACGCCCGCCTCCCCAGCCAGGAGGACGATCCCGCCGGCGCCTGTGCGCACAGCAGCCAGCGTCTGATCGAGTTCTGCCTGCTCGCGCTCGCGTCCCAGCAGATCGTCGTTCACCGCCATGAGTTGACCCTCACGCCCACCAGCCAGAGAACACACCATCGAGAGTCCATGGCGACGCTCCTGAAAATGACCACCGAGGGCGCTGTCGCTCTGTCGCTGCTACTGTCTGCCATTGTAGAACATGCGACGGCGTCAGGGGCATTCCCTTCGCACGAAGGCACAAAGGCTCAACCGGCGAGCATGGCTTCCACACGCGCACGGAGCGCCGCCTTCTCCGCCTCCTCCAGGAAGGCGATCTCGACGGCGTTACGCTGCGCCTGGCGTATCTGCTCCGGCGTCAGTCCGGCGGAGGGCGAGGCGACGCGCAACTCGTACGGCAGATCAATGTTGCTGACCGCCGGATCGTCGGTGTTGATCGTCGCGAGTATCCTGCGCTCCAGGAACAGGCGCAGCGGATGCGTCGCATAGCTGGCGACCGTGCTGGTCTGGACGTTGCTCGTCAGGCTCGACTCGATGCCAATGCGCCGCTCCGCGAGCATGTCGAGCAAGGCTGGGTCCTCCGGCGCGCGCGTCCCATGCCCGATGCGCTCGGCGCCCAGATCGCGCACCGCCTGCCAGACGCCCGGCGCGCCAGCCGCCTCGCCCGCGTGAACCGTGATGCGCCAGCCCGCGTCGCGCCCACGGTGGAAGTGTTCGACAAATAGCTCGCCCGGAACTCGCGCCTCATCTCCCGCCAGATCCAGCGCGACGAAGTCGCCACGATGCGCCAGCAGCGCCTCCAGCTCGCGCGTGCAAGATTCGACGCCGAAGGTGCGGCTCATGATGCCAATCAGGTTGACGCGCACGCCGAAGTCACGCGCGCCGCGCCGCGCGCCATCCGCTACCGCCTCGACGACGCCGTTCACGTCGAGGTTGTGCGCCTGCGCCATGTAGACTGGACTGAAGCGCGTCTCCAGATAGACGACGCCCTCGCGGCCCGCATCCTCGACACACTCGTAGCCGATACGCGCGCAGGCGTCCAAATCAACCAGCGCCGAGACCGCGCGATCCATCCGCGCGAGAAAGGCCATCAGGTCCGCGACCGGCTCCGTCACCTGTACGAGCGGGCGCAGCGTCTCCAGGTCGCGCGGCAGCGGCAGATCGTGCTGTTCCGCTAGCTCCAGTATCGTCTGCGGGCGGATGCTGCCGTCGGTGTGGCGGTGCAGGTCAATCAGGGCAGGAGAGGGCGTTATCATGGCGCTCCTTCACTCGGCGTGACGTCTCACTGGTCCGCGCCTGCCCCCAATGGTACACTATCGCGCCATGCTTGCGCCCGGAAGCTGCTCCACCAGCGAACGAAACAGGAACGAAACAGGAACGAAACAGGAACGAAACAGCGCCAGGACCGGCGCTCTCAAGAGAGTCATCCTGACGCTGAAAGGCGTCCAAAGCAGGGATCAATCAGATCAATCAAGGCTCAGTGGCGGGCCGAGGAGGGTCATGTTATGACGCTCAAAGACAGGCGCCAGGATCTTGGGATCCGGCGGGCCGCTGCGCGCGAGCGGACCAAACTCCTCATAGAACTTGTGCCCGCCGCCAGGGGTGTAGACGACGATGATTTCACCCGGCTCAGCGGTGAGGTTCAGAAAGGCGTGCGGGACCTTCGCTGGCAGGTAGGCGAAGCCGCCCTCGTCGCAATAGTAGATCTCGTCGCCAATGCGGATTTTGAACCGACCCTTCAGCACGTGGATCGTCTCATCCTGGATGTGATGTACGTGGAGCGGTGGGCCACCATGGGGCGCGACGCCGACCAGAAAGTAGTCGAAGGCGCCGTTGGTATCCTCGCCTGTCACCTTGAAGATCAAGTCCCTACCGGGGCCGGACTGGAGAGCCAGCCCTTCACCTTTGGCCAGCACAATGTACTTGCTCGTGACCATGCGCTACCTCCATTTGCGGTTCAGCGGATTAGCCGGTATACTAATTATAAGGACCCTAACGATATTTGTCAAGCACTTAATAGTAAGGTGGCTAATCATGCAGCGCCCCATCCAGATCGCGTCGGATTTCGAGGCGCGTTATCCTGCCGCGAGCGCTCGCGCGACCGAGTGCGCGATGAACCTGGTGCTCACTTCCGAGCTATTGGTCAAGCGCATCGGCGCCTTGCTCCAGCCCCTGCGCCTCTCGTCCGCATCCGGGCTCGTGCTCAGCATCCTGGCAGATTCCGAGTCGCCCCTGCCACCGAACGAGATTGCCGAGCGGCTAATCGTCAGCCGAGCGACCGTCACCGGCCTACTCGACTCACTTGAGCGCCAGAACTATATCCGTCGACTGCCCC
Source organism: Ktedonobacterales bacterium (assembly GCA_036265775.1). Classification (GTDB taxonomy): domain Bacteria; phylum Chloroflexota; class Ktedonobacteria; order Ktedonobacterales; family JADMIN01; genus DASWAC01. The sequence continues at coordinate 14,842 of DATAOM010000160.1, forward strand.
ACCCATCGGACAGGCGCATGATCTTGGCGAAGATCACCGACTCGGGAAGGCAGGCTGCCCAGGCGTTTCGCCCGCTCGTTCATGCGCGCGAGAACGAGTGGTTTTCGGTGTTGGACGAAGCGGAACAGGAGCAATTTCTAGCCGCGCTCCATCGTTTGCAGGAGAGCCTGCGAGAATTGAGCTAATCGCCAGCGCCGCGTGGCCGCATGCTCAGGACAAAGGTGGCATTCCCAGAACGTTGTAATCGAAAGCATCGGCAGGACACGTAAAGGCGGCCTTATGCGGGCAATGCGCGCCGAATCGTTTCCGCGAGCGTGACAAGCTGTTCCTTGCTCAGCATACGGGGCGTGGCTGGGACGTGATAGTGGTCTGGATAGTCAGGGTCCGCGAAGGTCTCACCTGCGATGGTGCGGCTGGCGGCGTACCGGGGGATGACATGCAGATGAACCTGCCGATCCTGGTTCTGCAGGAAGGCATAGTTGAAGTGATCGGGCTGGAACGCCGCCGTCAGCGCCAGCGTGAAACGACGCATCTGCCGGTGAAGATCCGCCCACTCGTCCTCACGCAAGAGAATCACCTGCTCCAGCGGGCGATTCAGGACCAGCATCACTTTGCCGAGCAGGTTCTGGTTCCGGTTGAGCGCGACCGTCCAGAGGTCGCCGCGCTCGATGATTGTCTCCGGCGCGAGCGTGACGCCGCCCGGATGCAATTCCTGTGTCATAGTTCTCCCATCGTCCCAGGTCTCCGCCATCACTCTCGCTGTTCATATCTGTAAGACCCTGTGTCAAGCCAATATGTCTGAAAGATCGCCAGGCGGCCCACTCACAACACGACTTATCGCTCTCTCGTATACCTGATAGAAAGAGCCGCCTTGATGCGTGTCATCGGCGCTCTCAGGATCGTTTCGGATGCGTACGCGGTTGATCGTCATCGGCGCGTTCGTCTGTTCAGCAATTCTCCCTGCTGCGCTCGTCGCCTCGCTCTATGCGCAGGCCCGCCACGTCCCGTGTGTCTGGAGCGCCCAGAATTGCAGCCTCCTCAACAATCTCTTATCCGCTGGCGCCGTCATACGCGGCTGCGCGGTTGTGTTGCTGATTCAGGGAGGCGCGCATCTAGCGCTAAGACTGTGGCGCTCGCGCGCACATGAGCCGATCAAGTGGCCGTCCCTCTGCGTTGACGCGATCCTTCTGCTGCTCTTCGCCGCGCTGGCCTGGGGGCTGTCGCAGGCGGCGCTTGACGCCTATGGGTATTTCTATTCCAACGTTCCTGCTGATAATCCACTTGACGCGCGAAAAGTGGCTGACTTCAACAAGGGACTGGATAAGGCGATGCTCGATTCCGCGCGCCTGGCTGCTGGCTTTGTCTGGGCGGCAGGGGTCGAGGTGGCAATCTGCATCTACACGCTCTGGAAGGCTTTCGACGAGCAGGAGTTGAACCACGAGATTGCCGTCCACGAAGAACACCGGCGCCACGAGCATCCAGAAACCGCGCAATAGATTGCTAAAAGATAGCCAGAGCGATTCTCCTCCTGTCTATTCAGCCAGGCGCGCTCCTGGGCGAATGGCCGGTGAAACGGGTCGTGCTGCGGCGCATACTCTCCTTCAGCGAAGGACTTTCCGGGCACAGTGACGCGAAAAGGAAGGATGCCACTATGGCTACAAAGAAGATACACATGAGCTATTTCACTGTCTTCGCCCACGCCCTCACCGGTGGCCGCGCCTACGCAGGCGACGAGAACAGTCCTGCCGGGTTCCTCAAGCTCATCACCACGGGACGCAGGAGCGGGCAGGCGCGCACTGTCGAACTCCTCTACATGCGGGATGGGCCTCGTTATGTGGTGACCGCCTCCAATGCAGGGAAAGCGCACAATCCAGGCTGGTATTTCAATGTGCAGAGCACGCCGCAGGTCACCATGCACGTCCACGGCCATGATATCCCGGCGCTAGCCCAGGTGGCGTCCCCAGAGCAGCGGCGTGTCCTCTGGGCCAGACTGATCGAGATCGCCCCCTTCTATGGAGGTTATGAGCGACGCGCGACGCGCGAGATCCCAATGGTGCTGCTCACTCCCCTCGACACCCCCGCCAGCTAGCGCATCAAGGTATTCATTGTGAAGGCGGCGTAACACTTTTTGACACTGTTGCGCCGAGCTACCTAGCGCCCGCGCGTGACGCCATCCCGCCGCGCCGCCGTACGCCAGCGTGAGCCGTCCATGCCGTTCTCTCCCACAGGACTCCGTTGCGCGATGGCCGCCGCGCCCTGATCCTGCGCCGCCAGCGCCGAGGCCAGCGCCGCGATCGTCTCTGGCGTCATCGCGCCGTTCTCGGTTGAGATCGTCGAGCCTAGCCGCTCTAGTTCCTCTGGCCGCCACTCCTCGGCGATGAAGTCGGTCGAGACGTCGCCGGAGATGAAGCGCGGGTGGCGCAATATCCATGCCGTGAAGGGCAGCGTCGTGCGCACTCCGGCGATGGTGTACTCCTCGATGGCCCGCCGCATCCGCGCAATGGCCTGCTCGCGGTCCTGCCCCCAGCAGATCAGCTTTGCCAGCAGCGGATCGTAGTAGAGCGGCACGCTCATGCCGTCGTAGAGGCCGCTATCCACACGCACGCCCGGCCCCGACGGCTCGCGCAGCGCCGCGATCGTCCCCGACGCCGGCAGGAAGCGGTTGGCGGGGTCCTCGGCGGAGATGCGCGCCTCGATGGCGTGGCC
>DATAOM010000161.1:0-9479 GCA_036265775.1 Ktedonobacterales bacterium
GTCATCGTCGCATCTGTCCAGTAGGCGGCGAGCGCAGCAGGGGAAATGATTTTTCCACAGCGAGGACAGGTGATAACCAGACGCGCCTGATCGGCGAATGCGCCCAGTGACCCGCCTGGCCCAATCAACCGCACCGGCACGGCGGACTTGCAGCCAGGGCACGGCTGCCAGCCCTGACGTAGCGCGGTGACATAGTCTGTCGCATAATGCTCCTTGAGCATGCGAATCAGCCGGCGTAGCGCCGGCCGGAACGCACGCGCGCCTGAGAAGGAGATCAGGCCGCCCGTGCTGTAGATGTCTCCGCCGAAACGCTGCGAGCAGTCCGGACAGCGCAGACGGAAATTGATGGCGCCATTTGCCAGCGGCTCAAACGTTCCTCTGAGTCGCCGCCGACCACAGAAGTTGCACCACTCCCTCGTCTCACGCCATCCGGTTGATTCATCGGCGTCTAACAGCAGTCCCAGTTCTTCCGCCGCTGGGCGCAACTCCCCATGCACGAGTTGCCGCAGGCGCAGTCGTGTGCGGTGCAGGCGCGCCTCCAGCGAGCTAAGGGTTATCCCAAGACGCGCGGCGACCTCGCGTTGCGGCAGATCGCTCAGGTAGCAGAGTTCGATGATCTCACGCGCGCTCTCCGAGAGATGCGCTAGCGCCTGGTCGAGCAAGCGCTCCAGGTCTTCCCGATGTAGCGCCTCGGCGAGATCTACCTCCTCGGCAAGCGGAGAGCCTCCTGGCAAGTCTTCGGCGCCCTCTTGCGCGAGCCGCATGAGAGGGACTGTCTGGCGCGCCCGCTGTTGACTCGTGCGAATAGCATGTTGCGCGACATGATGGCAGATCGAATTGAGCCAGGCGTCAAGACGCTCAGTCGTTAAGAGTTGATCTGAGCGCCTCCATGCGACGAGCAGCGTTTCCTGCGCCGCGTCCTCAGCCGCTTCTGACTCCACTCCATAGGCGCGAGCCAGCCGCACCAGACGCGGACGCGCCTCTGCGAGGCGGCGCTCAAAGTCGGCAGGGTCAGGGCGCGGAGAGTCTTGAGCGAGTCCATGCCAAGCGCTCTGTTCATCCGCAGGCGCCGCGTCAGCGCCTTGCGCGGGACGCATAGCCTCCCCTCCCCTCAACCCACATCTGCTCCTGGGACGCCAGCAACGATCAGTGTACCACTGCTATGCTCGCACGCCGCCTGTCTCAGCAGCGCCAGTCTTTACTTGGGGCACTTGGAATTAGTGGTAGCGGTAAGTGTCGCTCCACCGGTAATCGTGAAGCTGGCCGTGCCATAGGCGCACTTCGGACCCGCGCTCGGCGAGTACTCCGTGAAGGTGTAGGAGCTTGAGCCAGCATTGGGGAAGGTGTAGGTGTTTGACTTCGATCCGGTCGTGTCGCCGACCAGCGTGACCACCAGCGTTCCGCCGACGCCATTGGCAGGCACCGTCATAGTCGCCGAGGTCTTTATCGAGCCGCAGTATCCCTTGCCCCACTCGCCACCGTTGCCATATTGGGCGATCGTGCTGACCGTCAGAATGTACCCATTCGCACTGGTAGACGCGGTAGCCTGTTGCACACCATGGCACCCAGTATATGCGTCGGCGTGCGCTGTTAAGATTGTGGAGCGCACGAAGAGAGAGCCAACGACCAGCACAGCGAGCAACGCCAGCGCGACACCCCATTTGACAAGCGCGCGACGTGGTCTGATATGCCGAGCGCCGTTACCTGATTCCATCTGAGCACATCCTTTCTCACCTGATTTGAGTTCGAGACTATTGCAGCGTTCCTCGCAGCCATTTCCCGGCGCGCACATGATATCCCGTCAACCATTCCCAAGGCGTGGACATCGCCTGTGCCGAGATAGAGTCGTAGTGATATTCCCTGTTGAGCCACCCACCTTGCGCAATTTTCATTTGGGTTCCGATTCAGCTTCTCAGCTCAAACAGAAAGGCGATCCCAATTGGGATCGCCTTGATACAGATGATATTCGGATGGTACGCGCCCTATGCGGTGGCCACCTTGCGCGCATCGGCTTGCGCATAGAGTTGCTCGTAGAGATCGCCGTACTTCTGGTAGATCAGCTTGCGGCGAATCTTGAGCGTCGGCGTCAGCAGCTCATTGGCAACAGTGAAGTCCTCCGGCAGCACATCCCAGTACTTGACCGTCTCGTAGCTGGCGAGCTGGCGGTTGGCGGCGGCGACATGTGGCTCCAGGAAGGCGCGCAACTGTGGCGAGCGCGCGATCTCGGCGATGTCCGTCGTGCCGAGGCCGTTCTCCTCGGCCCACTTCGTCGCCGCCACCGGATCGAGCGTGAAGAGCGCGACGAGATACGGCTTGCGGTCGCCAAACACGCAGGCTTGCGACATGAGCGGCATCTGCTTGAAGACGTTCTCGATCTGCTGCGGACCGATGTTCTTGCCGGCGGCGGTGATGATCAGGTCCTTTTTGCGGTCCACAATCCGCACATAGCCATCATGGTCCACTGTGCCGATGTCGCCGGTGTGGAACCAGCCGTCGGGATCGAGCGCCTCGGCGGTCGCCTCGGGATTGTTGTTGTAGCGCAGGAAGATCTCTGGCCCGCGCACCAGAATCTCGCCATCCTCGGCGATCTTCAGTTCGCTGCCGGGATAGACGCGGCCGACGGTGCCCATGCGGTAATGGTCGAGCGAGTTGACCGTGAAGCCGGCGGCGGTCTCGGTCAACCCCCAGCCTTCCAGGAGCGTGGTGCCGCAGGCGTTGAAGAACTCCAAAATCTTGATGTCTAGCGGCGCCGCGCCGGTCAGCGCCAACCGCAGCCGCCCGCCGAGCGCCTGCCGCACTTTCTTGAAGACCAGCCGGTCAGCGACCGCATAGCGCATGCGCAGGCCGAGTGGGATGCCCTTGTGCGCCTCTTTGCGTTGGCTGACCTCACGCCCGACCTTCTCCGCCCAGGCGAAGATGCGCTGCTGCGTATGCGAGCCTTTGTCCACACGCTCACGGATCGACCCATAGACCTTTTCATACACACGCGGCACGCTGAAGAGCAGATGTGGCCGCGCCTCGCGCAGGTTCTCCGCGAGATGGTCGAACGACTGCACGTAGACCGTCTCGAAACCGCGATCCACGCCGACGAAATGCTCCAGCCGGCCAAAGACGTGCGAGAGCGGCAGGAAGAGTGTATCCACCATGCCCTGACTGAGTTCTGGGAACATTGCGTGCGCGCCCTTGAGTTGCGCCAGGAAGGTGCTGTGGCTGTGGACCACACCCTTGGGCATGCCCGTCGTGCCGGAGGTATACACCAGCGTCAGCAGGTCGTTAGGCTGGATCTCATTTGCGCGCTGGGCGGCAAAGGCGTCCTGCTCCTTGGGGTTGCGCTTGCTCAACGTCATCAGGTCGGCGAGCGAGATGGCCCAGGGATCGCTCACCTTTTCGGCGTCCTCGAAGAGGATGACCTTTTTGACGTTGGGAATCTCGGCGCGAATGCTATTGAGCTTATCGTACTGGGACTTGTCCTCGGCAAAGACATAGCTCGCGCTGGAGTCGTTGAGGATGAACGAGTTGACGGCGGGCGTATTGGAGGGATAGAGCGTGACGGTCGCGGCGCCAAGGCCAATGTTCGCCCAATCGGCCACAGCCCATTCCCAGCGCGTGCTGCTGGCGATACCGATCACGTCGCCGCGCCTGGCGCCCAACTCGTCCAGTCCAGCGATCAGGCTATTCACCATGCGCTGGTTCTCGCGCCCAGTGGCCTGCCGCCAGGCGCCGTCGCGCTTCTGGCGCCAGCGGACTTTGCCACCAAATCTCGCGGAGCGATTGCGAAATAACTGTGCGAAGTTCGTCTCAGTAATCTGGTTCGACGGCATAATCAGCGCCCTCCTCGTTCGCCTGCAACGGCGATGGCGGCGTCCACCAGCGGCGCCGCTTCCCCTGCAAGATACCCTGCTTTTCACATAAGAGCAAGTGAGCGCGTCAGACGCGCCTTGAATCCACGGCTGGCGTGAGATGGCGCGCTCAGGGCTTGCGCGTCGCCTCCTGCCGGACGTCGAGCAGCACTGCTGACGCCGTCACCTGCGTTCCCGGACGCGCGTGAATCGCGGCGACGACGCCATCATGCGGCGCGCGGATGGTATGCTCCATCTTCATCGCCTCCAGGATCACCAGCGGATCGCCCGCGCGCACGGCCTGGCCTTCCGTTACCAGCAATGCGATCACCTGCCCCGGCATTGGCGCAGCGAGCGAATCGCCCGACTTGGCGCGCACATCTGGCTCCGGCAGGGGCGATATCCAACGCAGAACGATCGACTCGCCCTCGCCAAGTTGCGCCCACCACTCACCTGCCGATGTTTCCATGGCGGTTAGATGCAGCCGTAGCCCATCCGCAATCAGCGTCAGATCAGGTCCCTTGCGCTCGACAACACGAACGCTCACGGAATGAGCGCGCTCCCCATCAATGGTCGTGGCCGCGAAGGTCTGGCCCGCGCCAGGCAGCAGTTGAACCTCAACAGGAGGGTTACGGGGACTATATCCACTTCCTGATGAGATTTCAAGTGGGGAGAATCGCTCGATCAGCGGACGGTTGCGGTTGTTGCGCCATCCAGCGAGTGATGCTGACTCATCGTTCACATTGCGCTGGAGCGCGCAGGCCAGCGCCGCCATCTCCTGTGCGGATAGCTCGATCTCATCCACCGATGTTTTCTCTAGATCCGCCGCATGGCGCTCCAGGAACGCCGTGTTTGTCTCGCCAGCCACGAATTCCGGATGCAACAGCACACGACGCAGGAACGCGATGTTGTTGCGCACGCCGAAGAGAAGTGTCTGTCCCAACGCGCGCTCCAGCCGGCGCACTGCCTCAGTCCGGTCGACGCCGTGCGCGCTGATCTTCGCCACCATCGGATCATAGTAGATCGGTATGACGTCACCGGTACTGACGCCTGCATCCACCCGCACACCGACATTGTGCGGCTCGCGCCAGAGCGCCAGCGTTCCCGTCGCAGGCAAATAGCCCTGGGCAGGGTCCTCGGCGTAGACACGCGCCTCGACAGCATGCCCGTTGAACATGACCTGCTCCTGCATCAGCGGCAACGAATGCCCCTCCGCGACCTGAATCTGCCAGCGCACGAGATCCAGCCCGGTGACCAGTTCCGTGACGGGATGCTCGACCTGCAAGCGCGTGTTGACCTCAAGAAAGTAGAACTGGCCGTCGGGCGCGAGAATAAACTCGACCGTGCCTGCGTTGGTGTAGCCGAGGCGCCGTCCGACCATGACAGCGGCCTCGCCCATCTTCTCGCGCAGTTCTGGCGTCAGCGCGACGGAGGGCGTCTCCTCGATGACCTTCTGATGCCGCCGCTGGATCGAGCATTCCCGCTCGCCCAGATGGATGATGTGGCCCTGCGCGTCGCCGAAGATCTGGAACTCGATGTGGCGCGGCTCGCGAATCAGCCGCTCCAGCAGCAGCCGCGCGTCGCTGAAAGCCGACCGCGCCTCGCGCCGCGCTGCAGCCAACGCCTCCTGCAGGTCACGCTCGCGTTCGACGATGCGCATGCCCTTCCCGCCACCACCCGCCACCGCCTTCACCAACAGCGGGAAACCGATCTCACGCGCCGCCGCCATGAGCCGATTATCTGATTGGACAGCATCGTCGTAGCCAGGAACGACCCGCACGCCCGCTGCCGACATCAGCCGCCGCGCCGCGCTCTTATCGCCCATGCGCGCGATGACCTCAGGCGACGGCCCGATGAAGGTGATCCCGGCGTCGCGACAGGCGGCGGCGAACTCAGCGCGCTCGGCCAGGAAGCCATAGCCGGGGTGAATCGCATCGGAGCCAGTGCGCTTGGCGGCGGTGATCAGTGTGGGGATGTTGAGATACGAGGCGCTGGCGGCGCTCTCGCCGATATGAACCGCCTCGTCAGCCTCGCGCACATGGCGCGCATTCACGTCGGCGTCGGAGTAGACCGCGACGGTGGCGATGCCCATCGCGCGACAGGTCCGCGTGATACGGCAGGCGATCTCGCCGCGATTGGCGACTAGCACCTTGCGTATCATACGCGGCGCAGTGCGTGCAGAGGCAGGCTGCGGCATCGTAGCCGGAGTTGTCGTTGACGCGGTTGGTCGTGAGGGGGTCCTGGTCATGCGCCGGGTACCCAAGGCGCAGGCTTCTTCTGGATGAACGCCATGATGCCCTCGGCCGCCTCGTCGCTCGTGCGTAGCCTCTCGAACGTGGTGACGCGCTCCTCCAGCGAATCAGGTTGTGTCAGCACAGCGAAGAGCAGACGCTTGCACTCGCGCAAAGCGTTCGGCGCGCACTTGAGGATATCCGTGACAGTCGCCTCGACCAGCGCGTCAAGTTGTCCCGCTGGCGCAACCTCGTGAATCAGTCCGTACTCCAGCGCCGCTGCCGCGCCAAAGCGCCTACCAGTGAGCATTAACTGGCGCGCGCGAGTGAAGCCAACGCGCTGAACGACATAAGGTGAGATCACCACTGGAGCCAGCCCAATTCGCACCTCCGGTAGGCCAAACATGGCACCCTCATCTGCGATAGCGATGTCGCTGACACAGACCAGTCCTAGCCCGCCGCCCATTGCCGCCCCCTGGATACGCGCGACGACGACCTGTGGGGCCGCGTTGACCGCCCGCAGCAGATCGTCCAGCCGCGCGCCAATGCCTGCGCCGTCCTTCGAGGCCGCGCTCATGTCACGCAGATCGCCGCCCGCGCAGAAAGTCTCACCCGCCGCGCACAGGATAGCTACACGCACATCACGGAAGGCGTCGTCGCGCAGCATGGTGAAGCAGCGCAGCAACTCCTCGACCATCGCCAGATTCATGGCGTTGCGCGCCTCGGGCCGGTTCAGTGTGATCGTCGCGACCGGCCCCTCCACCGCGCGGGTGATCGTCTCGAAGGCGTCCATCTCTTCGCTCATTCCTCATCCACCGTCATGTACAGCACTGCCCCAGCGAGCGATTTGCCTAGCCCATCTAGCCGCAGCGAGCGCGTCGCGCCGCCATCCAGCGCATCATGCAGCACGAAGTTCAGCGCCTCGATGTTATCCAGGTCGTAGCGCTCAACCCGCCCTTGTACCAGCGACCCCAGATGCTTCTTCACCCGCTCAGACGTGATCTTTTCTTTGATCTCAGCGTAGGTTTCTGACGAGCGCGCGATTACACTGACGTTGGCGATATTCCCTTTGTCACCGGAGCGGCCATAGGCCAATTCGTAGAGCCGCCGCACTGGCTTCGTCTCGGTCATCACGCCACCTCCGTCACCGTCACGCTGACATGCGGCTCCACGACCGCGCGCGAGACGAGCGCAGGCCAGAGGCCCAGCAGCGGGCGCGGATCGGCGCCGACCGACTGGCCTGAGACCGACATGCCTGCTGGACCCGACAGCCCAAGCGCCATCGCGCGCCGCACCGCTGTCTTCAGTGTCTCCTGGTCGTCGGCAGTGAACATCACGCGCACAACCAATTCGATGGGATCATTCGGCGCGGCGACGAGCGGGCCAAAGAGGCTATCCTGCCCCATGCGCTGCGTCTCGACGCGCGTAATCGGCAGCCCGTCCCAGGCGGTGGCGAGCATGCCGCGCATCTGCTCCTCTTTGCGGTAGACCTCTGGCCAGCCGAGCGTAAAGATCAGCTCGCGGCTGTAGCCTTCTAGCCGTGCGACGTTGACTTTGAGCGTTTCCGTTCGTGGCGCGCCAGTGGCGCCGCTGACGCGCACACGATCGAGGCCGTCATCCTCCAGCCGCAAGGTCGTGATGTTCGCCACGACATCTGGCGTAATATACGCGCGCGGGTCATGCATCTCGTAGAGCAATTGCTCCTTCACGGTCGCCTGCGAGACGCGCCCCGGCGTTCCCGGCGTCTTCGTCACGACGAAGCTGCCATCGCTTTCGACCTCGGCGATGGGGTAGCCGAGCCGCGCCAGATCGGCGGGCGCGATCTCGTCGAGCAGCGCCAGGCTGTTGCCGCCGACGACCTGTCCCGTGCATTCGAGCAAATGCCCGCAGACGATGCCGCTCGCCAGTTTGTCCCAATCGTCCCACGCCCATCCGTAGCCCTGAATCAGCGGCGCGAGGTAGAGGCAGGGGTCGGCGACGCGTCCGGTGATAACGATATCCGCGCCCTGCGCCAGCGCATCCACGACAGGTTTTGCGCCCAGGTAGGCGTTGGCGGTGACGATGGGCAGGCCATCCAGCGTGAGTGGCGCGCCGGTCTCCATGTTCGCCAGCGCCTCGCCCGCCGCGAGCAGATCGCCGAGCCGCGCGAGCAGATCGTCGCCGGTCACGATCGCAATCTTTAAGCCTTGCAAGCCGTGGCGCTCAGCCGCCTTGCGCACGACCTCTGCCGCGCCAGTTGGGTTCAGCCCGCCGCCGTTGGTGATGAGCGGTACCTTGCGCGCGAAGGCCAGCGGCAGGATGCGCTCGGCGATGACCTCGATATCGCGCGTGTAGCCACGCTTCGGATCGCGCATCTGGTCGCGCCGCAGGATCGCCAGCGTTAGCTCGGAGAGCGCCTCGAAGCAGACGACATCCACTTGCCCACCCTCGATCATGGGCAGCGCGCGCGTCACGTCGTCGCCGTAGAAGCCTTCCGCCGAGCCAATACGCAGCATCGCGTTTCTACTCCTGAGTCATGTGCTGACGGAGAGATCAAATGTGTTGAGGAACGTAGGCGGGGCTATGCCTTTTTCTTCTTGCTGGGCAAAATACCCTCCAGCTTACAGATGATGCCGAGCATCACCTCGTCGGCCCCGCCGCCGATGGAGAGCAGTCGCGCATCGCGGTAGGCACGCGAGATCGGCGTCTCCTCCATGTAGCCCATGCCGCCATAATACTGCAAGCAGCTATCCGTCACCTCGCGCGCAAGCCGCCCAGCTTTCAGTTTCGCCATCGAGGCCTCACGGGTGATGTCCTCGCCGTCCACCATCTTCTCGACCGCCGAATAGCAGAACTGCTTGAGCATCTCGATCTCGGTGAGCAACTCGGCCATGCGGAAGTGAATCGCCTGGTTATCGATCAGCGGCTGGCCGAATGCGCAGCGCTGCTGGGTATAGACGATGGTCCCGCGCACGGTGCGCTCCAGCGAGCTATACGTCGTGATCGCGCCGACGAGCCGCTCGCGCTGGAACTGCTGCATCTGCAGGATGAAGCCCATGCCCTCCGTGCCGATAGTATTCGTCTTCGGCACGCGCACGTTGTCCAGCATCAGCTCGGCGGTGTCGCTGGAGTGGTTGCCGAGTTTACGCAGCTTGCGGCTGACGCTGAACCCTGGCGTATCCGTCGGTACGATGATGAGCGACATGCCACGGAAGCCGCCCTCGTCGCTGGTGCGCGCCAGCAGACAGACCCAGTCCGCCTGCGTGCCATTGGTGATGTAGAGTTTGCGCCCGTTGATGACCCACTCGTCGCCGTCGGACTCCGCGCGCGTGCGAATCGAGGCGACATCCGAACCGGCGTCTGGCTCCGTCACACCAATGCAGCCAACCATCTCACCGGCAATGCTCGGCGCCAAGAACTGCTGCTTTAG
>DATAOM010000162.1:0-10567 GCA_036265775.1 Ktedonobacterales bacterium
TGGCGCGGCGTATTTGCGCAGCCACGCGACCCATGTCAGCACGAGGCCAGATATGGCGACGGCGAGCGTCAGCAGCGCATAGTGCGATGAAGGCAGCGCCAGTTCGGGCAGGACAGTCGCGAGCGCGCCTTGCACATCGGGCGTGACAAATGCGGCGAGCAGCGCGGCGTAGAGCCACAAGAGGTAGACTCCGCTGACCACGAGCCACCAGGGCGCGTTCTCGCGGAACGCCGTCAGCAGTGTGATAGCGAGGGCCGTCGCCACGGCGATGATGAGCGGCCAGTTCGGCGCGGGATCGGCCACCACCGCCAGCGCCGCAATGGTCGCCAGCGCCTGCGCCACGCCATAGACGCCGCGTCGCAGTCCGGTCCTGGCGGGCTGGAGGCGTCCAAGCGCGAGCGCGCCGAGCGCCTCGACGATCGCCACGCCGTTGAGCAGCCACGCGAAGCTGAGACGGTCGAGCGAGGATGCGACGCCGATGCTGAACGCGAGATAGGCGAGCGCCGCCGCCACACCGGCGTCGGCCAGATCCACGCCAGCAGTTTGTCGCGGTTCAAGCTGGCGCGTCGTGACGCTCCAGGCGAGGGCAAGGAGCAGTAGTGACCCCGCGTTTACCAGAATCCGCGTCGATGGCACACTGTTCTGGAAACTTGGAGAGAGCGAGTAGACGAGGCTCGTCAGCCCGAGGCCAAGCGATAAGGCGCCCGCGAGGGCGGTGGTGACGCCAGCGAGGAGACGTCCAGGTTGCGCGATCGCCGCGAACGGCGCGTAGCCCTTGCCCCAGGTTGGCAGGAGCATGAGCAGCGCGACGACGGCCAGACGCGGGTACGACCAGTCAGCGGGAACCTCCAGCCAGTCCGGCAGGGCGAGGATGCCGATGGCGAAGGCGACCCAGCCCATGTAGGCATAGGCGACGAACTTGACGCGCCAGGCGAGGAAGAGGTAGACGAGCGCGGCATAGAGCGCCGAAAGCGTCAGCATGCCGGTCGCCGAGATCGTTCCTTCGAGGAGGAAGTAGTACGCCGCCAGCGCGACAAGCGGAACCATCAGCGCGAAGACGAAGAGATACGCGCCGCCGAGGGTGCGCAGCCGCTCCGTGCGGCGGAAGAGGAAGCCGAGGACGGCGAAGAGCAGATGGATGACGATGAGGACGGTGAGTTTGACGCCGTTGGTCAGTCCTGCAGGGGCGAACGCGCCGATCTCGAAGGTCAGCGCGGCGACGAGCATCAGGAAACCGCCGAGGTAGGCCATCACCGCGATCGCCTGGTCGGCGAGGAATTCGCCGAACGAGAAGGCGCGCGCCGGTGGCGCTGGCGGCCGGAGAGGAACGGTAGCAGGCGCGGGCGGTGGCCCATAGGGATAGGGAGTGAAGCCAGAAGGCGCGGCCTGCCCGGTTTGTCCGGTGGCCGGATTCGCTACGGGGCCGCGTCGCTCCGCCAGATAGCGCGTGGAGATCTCGTCGCGCACTTCCTGTATCGTCTTCTCACCCTGCCCCTGGCTCACACGCGCGTCGAGGTCGAGGATGAGGCGGTAGAGGAAGCGTAGCTCGATGACCTTCTCCGTGGCAGGAGTCGCGCCAGGGGCGGTCGCGGCGGCCTGGTCGGCGAGATACTGCGGACGAAGCTCGTCGCGCAGTTGTGTGAGCGTGCGCGCGCTTTCGCCAGTGGCAATGCGCTTGTCGAGCGCGAGGAGCGCATCATAGAGATAGCGCAACTCGCCGATGAGGGCGGGGTTGAGCGGCTCGCCGCAGACGGCGCAGTAGGTCGCGCCGGGAGCATATGGAGACCGGCAGTTCGGGCAGAGGAGCGTGCCTGGGCCGATGGGATTCGCCATGGGACCCCCTTGTTGCGCGAACAGACCGCGCAGAGCGACGCCGCAGAGGTGACGATCAGAGGGGATAATTCCGATTCAAGGCGTGCGAGCGTCAAGCTCAGTTCAGCATACCGCGACCTCGGTAGCCTGTCTATAATCAAACGGGCGCACAGTAGCTGATTTTGGAAATCGAGTGGGGCTTATGCAGAATGCGATGCAACTTGCCATCTCGACGCCGCATGGCACAGTGCGGGGCGTCTATCACCCCATAAAGGATGCGACGAGCGCGGTCGTGATGGTCAGTGGCGCTTTCGGCGGCATGGCGGGACCATCAGGCGCGTATCCTGCGCTGGCCAGACAGCTTCAGGCGGCGCAAATAGCGGCGCTGCGGCTGGATTATCGCAAGCCGGAAAATACGAATGAATGCGTCTACGACCTCGATGCCGGACTGGAAGAGTTCCGGCGCAGGGGCTTCCAGCGATTCGCGCTGGTCGGGTGGTCATTCGGCGGCGCGGTGGTGATTAGCTCCGGTGTGGCGCACAGCGATGTCCTCGGTGTGTCGACGCTGGCGAGCCAGACGGCTGGAACCGCCGCCGTTGGACGCCTCACGCCGCGCAGTTTGCTCCTGTTACATGGCACGGAAGATCAGGTCCTGCCCGATTGGTGTTCGCGCTATCTCTATGAGGAGGCGGGCGAGCCAAAGCGCCTTATTCTCTGCGAAGGCGATGGCCACGAGTTCAGCCGCAGCCATGCTGAGGTTGTGCGGATACTCTTCGAGTGGGCGGTTGCGCTACTCGCGGTGTAGCGCCCAGGCCCTTTCGCAAAGCAGTAGGCGCGCATACAATAGAGACACGACATTCCACCGGCGTCTGTACACCGCCGCTGAATTGGGAGAACCATCACATGGCTGAATCCGAGAATACACCGATGGGCGACGCCGCGAGTGAGTCCCCATCCGACGCTGCGGAGGCGCTCGTTCCAACGGAGACCTGGACGGAGGAAGGCGCGCTCTCAATCCCTAGCCTCGCGCCAGCGGAGGGCACGCCTTTCCGCGACGATCAGTTGCTCTTCTTCGAGGGTGGGCTGATGCGCAACGAGTTGGCCGATGCGCAGGGGAATTCTGAGGCGGCGCGCGGCCTGGCGGCGCGGCACTGGTCGCGGCTGCTCTACGATCCAAACGCGCCGTGGCGCGGTCGCGCGCCCTATCCGCAGATCGGCGTCCCCAAACCGGATAAGCAGGGACGCTAGGGCCAAACAAGGATACCCGTCGTTTCACGTGGAACGGCGCTGCTCAGGCGTCGGCGGGCGGACCGGGTTCCGCCGTCTGTAGAATGAGCGAGTGGCGCGGCTGCTGGTTGAAGTCGAAATCGTTCTGCAGATCGCCGAGGATTGTGGCGTCCTCGCGCACATCGGGGCGTGAGTCGGGACGACCATCGGTCTTGGGATCGAGCCGCTGGCCGCCGAGGAAGTCGTCCTCGATGAATTTGAGGTAGGCGTCGAAGCTCAGCGTCTGGTGGTCGATGTAGCCCTGCTTCGCATACGGGCTAATGACAAGACCCGGCACACGCAGGCCGTAGCCGTTCGCGTCCACGTGCTGCGGCGTCACATGATCGTAGAAGCCGCCCCAGTCGTCCCAGGCCACGAAGATCGCCGTGTGCTCCCAGTCCGGCCCGGACATGACCGCATTGACCACCTTGGTCACCCAGGCCTGGCCGTCGGTGGTGGTCGTCGGTGGATGCTCGCTGACCTTGCCGTTGGGAACGACCCACGAGACAGCCGGGAGCGCGCCCTTCTTCGCCGCGTCATAGAAGTTCGTCACGGGCTGGACGTTCTTCAATTCGCCATCGGCGCGCACGGTGTCGAAGTAGGGTAGCGGATTCCAGATCTCCGGCGTGCCAGCCTTCTGCGCCTTGGGCGTACAGGTCGCCGCGTCGTCCTCGCAGTCCGGCTGTGTGCCCTCGGCGACGTAGTAGCCCCAGCTCACCTGCTGTTTGTGCAGCAGATAGGTGAGGTCGGTCCAGGCGTAGTCAGGGCGCTTCTGCGGGACGCCGTTCTTGCCGAAGCGGTCGGGACTCTGCAGCGCGCTGACGCAACTCATCGGGTCGCCGAATGTCGAGCAGGTCGCCGACCAGCCCGAGACGGTGAAGAGGTGCGCGGGCAGGCTCCACGAGGCGTTCGGCTCGAACATCTTATCCTGCAAGACGAAGTTATGCGCATACGCCCAGTAGTTAGGGATCTCGGCGTCGGTGTGGTAGCCCATCACATCGGGAACCACGCCGGTCGCGCAGGAGGGGTCGAACGGGTCCTTGCACGTCGTCTTCTGCCCTTTGAGCTGCTCGGAGATGAAGCCATCCATCTTGCCGCTATCTACGTCGGCGGTGGCGTTCGTCTCGCCGTGCGGGCCGCCACGGTTGAGATCGTTGGTATCGTGGTAGGGCTTGACGCACTGGTTCGTCTGCGGGTCGGGGACACAGACGGTCGGGACGCCGTTCTGCATGGGGATGCCATCGGCGCCAGGATAGGTTCCGAAGTAGCTGTCGAACGAGCGGTTCTCCTGCATGATGACGACGATGTGCTGTATCTTGTGGATGCCCGTCGGCGGTGGCGGCGTTGTTGGCGCGCATGCCGCGAGCGTTCCCGCGCTTAACAGGACAATGAAAAGCGTCGCCGCGACTGTGTGGCTGGCGTGTAATCCGCCAGCGCCTCTGAGGAGCCTGGATGAGCGCATGAAAGGTCTCCCTGTCGCTAGCTCGAGAGCTACTGCTTCCAGGTTGCACGCGCTCTCATTATCGGGCAGCAGGGACCGCCATGCCGAGGGTGTTTTGCAAAGTATGTGTAAAGAACTATCGGCACAGGCATGAATGCATTGGATTGGGAGTCAGCAGGGGCTGCGAGATTACACGGGCACGGGGCGCATACCACGCAGCAGATCGGCCTCGGCGAGCAGCGACCGCAACTTGACGCGCTCACTCTGACCCAGCGGCGCGAGCGGTCTGCGCGGCGCGGCACCATAGTGCGCGACGAACTCCAGAGCCGCCTTGAGACCGGGCACGCCGTAGCCAGACGTTACCGCTGTGTTCACGGGAATCAGCCGCGCCTGGAGCGTGCGCGCCTCGTCCATCTTGCCTGATTCATAGAGCGCAACTAACTCCAGGCACTCGCGCGGGGCGATGTTCGCCAGCGCCGCGATGGCTCCGCGCGCGCCGACGACGAGCGCGGGCAACAGGAAGCCTGCGCTACCCGCCAGCGTCGCGAAGTCGGCTCGAGCGCCAGCGACGACCTCGGCCAGCTTCGCCACATTGCCGGAGCTATCTTTCATGCCGATGATGTTGGGGTGCGCCGAGAGCGTGATGACCGTCTCGGCGTCGAGGTCGAGTCCCGCCGCGTTGGCTGGCATGTTGTAGATCATCACCGGAATCGGACTGGCGTCGGCGACGGCGAGATAGTGCGCACGGATCGCCGTAGCGTTCATCTGTCCACGATAGTAGTGCGGCGGCAGAACCAGTGCGACATCCGCCCCAGCTTCCGCTGCGAGCTGGCAGAGCGCATTGGTTCCACGTGTCGAGTCGGTTCCCGCGCCGGCCAGAACCTGTCCCTCTGGCCCGGCCATCTCACGCGTCGTTGCTATTACCACACGGCGCTCGTCGCGGTCGAGATGCACCGCCTCGCCGTTCGAGCCGAGCGCGACGAAGCCAGTGATGCCCGCCGCCTTGAGCCGCGTCAGGTGCTCGCGTAACGTCGCCAGGTCGAGGTCTTCGTTCTCGTCGAAGAATGTCGGGATCGGCGGATAGATACCCTGGATCGTGATCATCGCTTCGCCTTTCCCACGCTGGCGGTCGCCTTGGCGCGGCGTGGCGTCTTCGCGGCAGGTTTGCGCGCACGTGGACGCGAGGCGACGGCGGGATCGTTGCCCGCAATATGCAGGAAGCGGATCGCCTGGCGCATCAGGTGGTAGTAGTGGCTGACGTTGTACTTCTCGTTGGGCGCGTGGATGTTGTCGTCGGGCAGACCCGTGCCCATGAAGATGACTGGCGCGCGTAGCTCGCTGTCGAAGAGCGCGCCGACGGGGATCGAACCGCCCTCGCGCATGAAAACGACGGGTTTGCCCCACTCCTGCTCCAGCGCGCGTTCGGCCACGCGCATGTAGACGTTGTCCAGCGGGACGAGCACGCCCATGCCGCCGTGGACCTCCTCGACCATCATATTGACACCCGGCGGGCAGAGCTCCGCGACACGCTTCTTGAGCAGCGCGAGCGCCTCTTCTGGTTTGATCTCCGGCGGCAGGCGCAGGCTGACTTTGACCCTGCCCTCGGCGGGGATGACCGTCTTCGCGCCCTCGCCGGTGAAGCCGCCGACGAAGCCGTGGACCTCCAGCGTCGGACGCGCCCAGATGCGCTCCAGTGGCGGGTACTCTTCTTCGCCGACCAGCGTATCAACACCCATCTCGCGTTTAAGCAACTGCGCCTCGTCCACCGGATTGCGCGCCCAGAGCGCCTTCTCCTCTTCCGAGACGCGCTTCACCTTGCGATAGAGACCGGGAATTTTGATCCTGCCGTCTGCGCCTTTGAGTCCAGCGAGGACGAGCGCAAGGGCGTGCAGCGGATTGGGCGCGATACCGCCGAAGACGCCGGAGTGCAGGTCGCGTTTCGCGCCCTTGGCGACGATCTCGGTGTAGAGGATGCCACGCAGGCTGTAGATGATCGCGGGGACGCCGGGCGCGGGCATGCCGGTGTCGGCGACCAAAACTGCGTCGCAGGCCAACTCGTCGGGATGCTCGCGTACGTACTTCTCGATGGACGCGCCGCCTGCCTCTTCCTCACCCTCGAACAGGATCTTGATGTTGACGGGCAGGGCACCGTCGGCGCGCATCAGCGATTCCAGCGCTTTAACCAGCGCGAGCATCTGCCCCTTGTCGTCCACGGCGCCACGCGCGTAGAGGTTGCCGTTGCGCACCTCCGGCTCGAAGGGGGGACTCTTCCATAGCTCGATGGGGTCCACGGGCTGCACATCGTAGTGGCCGTAGAGCAGGATAGTCGGCTTGTCCTTGGCTTCGAGCCACTCGCCGTAGACGAGGGGATGCCCCTCTTTCAATGGCTGGGCGAGCCTTACTTTCTTGAAGTCGATGGCGGTGAGTTGATCGGCGACGTACTGTGCAGCGCGACGGATATCCTCACGGTGTTCCGGCAGCGTGCTGATGCTGGGGATACGCAACAGGTCTTTGAGGTCGTTGAGGAAGGCGTCGCGGTGCGATTCGACGTAGGCGAGCGCTTTGTCGGGCGCCGGCATGGCGCCGTTGGGAGAGGAGGCAGGCATGGCGGGCTTCGTCCTTCTGTGCAGCGAGGTTGGAATGCGGAGAGGGAGTGTGTTAGCGCGCAACGTTATATTCATCGTAGCAGCCGCCCGGCAGCCTGTCCAGCGCAGAGATG
Organism: Ktedonobacterales bacterium; assembly: GCA_036265775.1. Classification (GTDB taxonomy): domain Bacteria; phylum Chloroflexota; class Ktedonobacteria; order Ktedonobacterales; family JADMIN01; genus DASWAC01. The sequence continues at coordinate 7,239 of DATAOM010000162.1, forward strand.
AATCAGCGATTGCCAGGGGATACATACGATGCTATGCTGCGCCACAAACTGACATGTTCACCCAAACACCCATCATCGTGGGAGAGCGAGACTGTGAGACTAAAGTATCCAGCCTACTATCGCCGGGCGGCGCTCTACTGGATACTATCAGCAGCGCTGCTGGCAGTTTTCGGGTTTGCCATCTATCTCATCTTCGTAGAGCATGGGTTTGATGCGGTTCCTTCCGATGCACGCAATTCAGCATATGTCTCGCTATTCTTCATCCTGATCAGCGCGCTTTATCTAGCGATACGCGGGTTTTTCCTGATTTCAGCGGGGAGAAGACTGCGGCGTATCTGGCGTGACAACACACCACAGCCGGTATTTTCAGGCGGTTGGTCAGGCGAAGAAGTAATCACAGTGACACGGATCTATCCTCGTGGCGCTGGTTGGATATTCCTCTTATTCGGAGCCGCCGCCTTTTTTACATTCGGCACTCCTGCAATTGCACCAGCTATCTCGGCGTTGATCGAAATTACGGTTCATCCTTCCAATCCGACGACCCTGGATCCGCCGAAGATTCTTGCTACACTTGCGCCCGTGCTTCCCTTCATTCTCTTGCTTATCGCCTTCTCACTTCTCATAGGCGCCGTGGCAGCGGTTTTGTCAAATTCCTACAGTCGTATCACCGCCGACGAGCGCGGTGTCACTGTGAAGAGCCGACGGAGGACGCGCCGGATCATCTGGGATGAGATCATGCTCTTCGTGCGCCTGACCCGCTCGGAGTATCCAGAGGTCGCTGGCTCCTATGCGCTACTAGGGAACCGCAAGTTTATCACCTTCAATATTTCCGACGTTCAGGAAGCCGCGCCCACAAATGTCAACAATCGTTCGAGCGCCAATCGTTCAGCCTCGCAATTTGAGGGAGGATATCCGCAGTATGCGAAGGATGCGCGCCGGTTGATCGAGCGCATCCACCGTCGCACCGGATTAGAACTGCGCGACATCAGCTCTGCACTCCTGCCTGCGGAGCATCATGCATTTGCGGCGCTTGAAGCGTTGACAGTGAGTGAACTGACTTCGGCCCCAGTCGCCGAAGAGTCACCGCAACCCTCGCCGAACACTCAGTCGTCGCAAATGGTCGTAGAACTCGTCACACATTTATCTTGGCGCTCCAGGCTGCGGGGAATCTTGGCCTCAGCCGCTGTAACGGGGGGAATTGTCGCCATCATGAGTATGCCTTTATTGGCAGACCAATTCGTCTATCACGCTCATCCCGACGATATCCTTGCCATCGTACTCATAGGGTTGACCATCCTTGTCGCTTTGATGGCAATAGTCTTCTCTCTCGTTGAGGGGCGGAGAAAGCAGCAGGCCGTCGCGGCCACTGAAAGCGCGCTGAAGAGTCAGGGGCTATCAGGAGTGGTTATTCCATGGGGGGAGATTCGCGCGTGGGGCGTTCTGCCCGCCGCGTCAGATCGCAAGCAGCCCACTATCTATGCCGTTATGAGCGAGACTCGTTCGATTATCTGGTCCGAGCCTGAGGACGCCGAACTGGATGGGACGATACGCAATAATGATCGCCGCGCGGCCTACCGCATCCGTGCTGCTCAACTGCATGCCGCTATAGCCGCACGGACAGGATTACCGCTGCGTGAGATCAGACTGGAGAGTGATGTCACTGCAAGCGCATAGGTTGTGCAGCGTAACAAAGGTTTGACAGACGCCTGTGCTGTCACGCATACTGCTGGCAACAACTACATATGCTCACTTACCTCTCCGGGAGGAGTAGGCGCTGGCAGACGAGCTGATAGAGACGGGAGCCACTTGGGCTGGAAGCTCCCACAGCCGCTCAGCGCCGAAGGTCGCCCTGGAGCATTCGCCGCAGAACTCCGCCTCATCCCACGCAGGCGGACACTAGAGCGGCGCGGGATGCGCCCGCTATAGCGTGACCCCAATCGGCGCGCGAGGCGTCGTCGCCCGCTGGGGATCTGAGCGCGTGGGGATGGCGACATTCCCGCGAAGCATGGTGGTACCGCGGAAGCGTGCGTGCAAGACGCCCTTTCGTCCCTGCGCTGGACGAACTGTGGCGTTTTTTGTTGTCCGCTGTTTTCGCCAGTCGTTTCGCGGTTTCACGTGGAACGACGCAGGAGGTATCACTGCCATGTCCTTAGCCAAACGTTACGATCCCGCGACCGCCGAGCCGCAGCGCCAGACGCGCTGGCAGGAGTCCGGCGCGTATGAGTACGATCGCGCAAGTGACGCGCAGCGCTTTGCCATCGATACGCCGCCGCCAACCGTGTCAGGCCATTTACATCTCGGCCACGTCTACTCGTACAGCCACACCGACTTCCTCGCGCGCTATGCCCGTATGCGTGGCTACAACGTCTTCTACCCGATGGGCTTCGACGACAACGGCCTGCCCACCGAGCGGCTCGTCGAGAAGACACGCGGCGTGCGCGCGCCAGAGATTGGTCGCGCCGCGTTCATCCAGCAGTGCCTGGAGGTGAGCGAGGAGGCCGAACGCGACTACCGCGCGCTGTGGAGCCGCCTTGGCCTCTCGATTGACTGGCGCTATACCTACCGCACGATTGACGAGCGCTCGCGGAGGACGGCTCAGTGGTCGTTCATTGACCTGTATCGCAAGGGGCTGGCCTACCGGCAAGAGGCCCCGGCGATCTGGTGTCCAGAGTGCCAGACCGCTATCGCGCAGGCCGAGCTGAACGACCTCGAGCGCGAGACGACGTTCTATACGCTCGTGTTCACACTGGAGGATGGCGCGACGCTGCCTATCGCCACGACGCGGCCGGAGTTGCTGCCGGCGTGCGTCGCCATCTTCGTGCATCCTGACGACGCGCGCTACCAGCGATTAATCGGCCGGTTCGCCACGACGCCGCTTTTCGGCGAGCGTGTGCCGATTCTGGCGGATGCGAGGGCTGATCCCGCGAAGGGGTCCGGCGCAGTGATGTGCTGCACCTTTGGTGACGCGACGGATGTAGAGTGGTGGCGCGAGTACGATCTGCCCTTGAAGGTCATTATCGGGCGCGACGGGCGGCTGACCGAGGCGGCGGGAGCGTACGCCGGGATGACCACGAGCGAGGCGCGCGCCGCTATCGTGAAGTCGCTGGAGGTGGCGGGGAAGCTGCTGGAGCGCAGAACGACCTCGCAGTCGGTGCGTGTGCATGAGCGGTGCGACACCCCGGTCGAGTACGTCGTGGCGACGCAGTGGTTCGTGCGTGCGCTCGACTTCAAGGCGCCACTTTTGGAGGCGGGCGAGCGCATCACGTGGCGACCGGCGCACATGGGGACCCGTTACCGCGAGTGGGTGGAGAATCTGCGTTGGGACTGGT
>DATAOM010000163.1:0-8253 GCA_036265775.1 Ktedonobacterales bacterium
GCTCGCCGTCGAACTTGCTCAGACTGCCGACAACGACGCAACGCGCCGGCATATTGATGCCCAGCGCCAGCGTGTCAGTCGAGAAAACGGCTTTGAGGTCGCCGCGCGCAAACAGCGTCTCGACCCACATCTTGAGCGCTGGCAGCAGCCCGGCGTGGTGAAAGCCCAGCCCGCGTGGCAGCAGATCGGCGAGGCGTCCCACCTGTTCGAGGCGCTGGTCGTCGGGTGGCAGCGCCTTCACCCATTGTTGCACTTCGACATTCAACCGGGCGCGCTGCTCTGGTGTGACCAGCAGGTGTCCCGCTGCGCCGATGGCCGCCGCTTCGACGGCCTTGCGTCCAGGGAGGAAGTAGAGGCAGGGCAAGAGATCGGCGGCGCGCAGGGCGGTCAGCACCTCGCCTGGCTCCGGCGCGGGCCGCTCCTGCGGCTCCTCCTGCTCCTCGGCCTGCAGGCGTGTGGGATTCTCGCCACGCGGACGCTTCCAGTAGGGTCGCCCGTCGCGCTTCGGCTGGGCCTGCTGGTTCGTTTGCTGGTTCGTCTCATCGTCGCCGAAGGAGAAACGCCGCCCGCGATTGCGCATGCGCGCCAGTTTGGCCTCGCCGCCGATGTTGTCGAAGCGCTCGACGCGCAGCCCGTTGGCGTCCTGCGTGAGCCGCAAGCGGTTCTCGAAGAAATAGTAGTGTTCCAGCGGCACGGCGCGCTCGGCGTGGAAGACGAGGCCCATCGGGCCATGCGCGCGCTCGATCCAGCGACGCAGTTCGTCGGCGTTGCTCACCGTCGCCGAGAGGCCGACGAAGATCACATGCGCAGGCGAGTGGATGATCGCCTCCTCCCAAACGGGTCCACGCTCCTGGTCGCCGATGAAGTGCATCTCGTCGAAGACGACGCAGCCCACGCCAGACAGCTCCTCGTCCAGCCGCGAGCGCCGCGCCAGCTCCGCGACATCCGACGCTTCCGCAGGAGTATTCGCACCGTCTGGCAACTCGCGCGCGGCGCGTGAGCCTTCCAGCAGCATGTTGCGGTAGATCTCGGTCGTCATGACGAGGATGGGCGCGGCGGGATTCTCGACGATGTCGCCGGTGAGCAGCCCCACGCGCGCGTCGCCGTGCCGCGCGCGCAGGTCGCGGTATTTCTGGTTCGAGAGCGCCTTGACCGGCGCGGTGTAGATCGCGCGCAGTCCATTACGTTGCGCCAGCCAGATGGCACAGTCCGCCACGACGGTTTTTCCCGTCCCAGTCGGGGCGGCGACCAGCACGGAGCGGCCAGCGGCGAGATGCGCGCACGCCTCGACCTGAAACGGGTCGAGCGGAAACGGCTCGGTCGCGGCGAACTCGGCCACGAGCGGCGACGGCTCCGGCGCTGGCTCAGTGGGTAGTGATGGCCCAGGAGCGGGCGGAGTGGGCTGTCCGTCGCGCGCGCGGCGTAGTGGGCGGCGAGAGGCGGGTTGCGCCTCACCTGGTCGCTCGCGCTCAGACTCCTCGTTCCGCTTCTTTCGGGATGGCATCCGGCTGACCTTCTTGACTTTCTTCCTGGCGTTCTTCTTCCAGCAGCGCCTCACGCGCCTCAGTGGGGAGATAGACCCGCAGTTTCTCCGGCGCGATGCGTATCAGCATCGGCGTCTGCGCGCGAATCTCGCCATCCAGCGTGGCGTCCAGGGGCGTTGGCGTCTCGATGTAGGCCTCACGCGCCTGATAGCGCTGCAATCCTGGCATGCTCGGCGGCTGACTCTCTTGACCGAAGAGTCGCGCCCCTAGGCTGCCAAGCGCGCCAAGCAACGCCTGCGCCATCTCGGCGATGAGCGACGGATCGAACGGCTCGATGACAATGAAGTCCAGCAGGTCGTCGCGCGCGCTGACGTCGGGCACACGCAGATTGAAGCCGCCGCCGAAGATGGGTGTATTGATCGCCGCGATCTGCAGCGCTCGCGTCCGCACATCCAAGGTATCACGCTTGCCCTCGGCGGTATGGACATCGGTGAAATGCAAGGTGGTCTCGATTGGCTCCATCTGCGTCAGCGTCTCCAGCAGCGCCGTCGCATAGTTGAGCGCGCCGAAGCGTTCGCGCCGCTCGACATCGGTGGCCAGTTCCGCGAACTGGACGTTGAAGCCGAGTGTCACCGTATGCAGGAAGTACGCGCCAGTCAGTGGCGCTGGCTTCCCAGGTATGAGCGAGCGCAGACGCTGAGGCCAGCGCATGGCGTGCGGCTCGGTCATCGCGGGGATGACCTGTCCGGCGTCGATGGTCAGGGTCTCACCGGCGGCGATAGCGGCGATCGCGTTGTCAATCCGCATGGGAACACCTAGCGAGCGCGCGACATCGTTCGAGGTGCCAAGCGGCAGGATGCCGAGGGCAAGGCCGCTCCCGGCGAGGTGCGAGGCGACCGCGCCGATCGTGCCGTCGCCTCCGGCGGCGATGGCGGCGCGATGCCCAGCTCTGCGCCAGAGCGCGCCCTGTGACGACGCCGCGTCGAGCGCCTCTACAGACAGCCAGGTCCCTACGTTGATGCCAGCGGCGCGCAATTCCGCCACGATTTCATGCATTTCGGCGCCATGCCCCGCATGCGGACTGGCAATGAGGACAACCGAGTTCCTTCTGGTCGCCTGTGGCCCACCCATGTGGCCCCCTTTTAGCGTCTCGCTCAGGTCCCGCCGCGCTTTCTCGGCCTCCTGCGCAGCTATACGTCCCGCCGCCTCATTCTAGCACACCATAGAACCGCCCGCTTGAAGCCAATTGGCCCATAACGCCTGCTGACACTGTACCGTTGACCGTGTAGGATACAGTACAGCGCAGACCGCCCGCGCTGGGTTGGTTTCGGTGAGTTTTGATTGATCGCGCCGGTTGGAGCCTTTGGAGCATATCGAGTGAGAGTGTCGAGCGGAGGGAGTGATTCATGTTTTTTTTGTCCCGATGGGACGATTCGCGCCTAGCGCGCCTGCGGACGCTGCTGGTGTTTGCGCTTGCGACCCTTACGCTCGCAGGGCTTTCCGCCTGCACGATCTCGCTCAACTCCTCCACGCCGACGGTTTGTGATCAAGGCGTCAGCGCGCCGGTCGATGTCAAGAAGGATTTCCAGGGCAACACGCTCGTGCTGGTCTCGGTCACGCTGGAAGGGCAGGGCCCCTATGTGATGGCGCTTGATACCGGCGCGAGCAAGACGCTGGTGGATCGCTCGGTGGCGCAGAAGCTCCAGTTGCCGGTCGCCGGGCCGCCACAGGAATTCTCCGGCATCGGCGGGCAGCAGCAGGCAACGCCGGTGCGCATCAATTCGTGGAGTATCGACAAGATCAAGCTTCCTGCAAGCGAGATCGCCAGCATCTCCCTGGGTGATGCGCAACGCTCGGCGGGCATTGTCGGCTTTCTCGGCTCGGACCTGATGGGGCGCTTCGGCCTCGTCTCGATTGACTACAACAACGGCACGCTCACGGTCTACAAGCAGATCGCCTCGTGAGGACGCGCATGGTAGAATCAAAAGAAGCGCAACCGTCATCGTGATCTATAAAGGCAAGCACCCGTGACAGCGCAACTATGGGCCGTCTTCGTCGCGGCGTTCCTGGCCTCCGCCGTCGAGTTCGTCGAGGCGTTCACTATCGTGCTCGTCGTCGGCGTCACCATCAACTGGCGCAGCGCCCTGGCTGGCGCCCTGGCGGCCACCGGCGCGCTGGCGGTGATCGTCGCCATCTTTGGCACGGCGATCGTGCGTTTTGTCCCTCTTGACGCGCTGCGCATCGTCGTCGGCGTGCTGCTCGTCCTCTTTGGCCTCAAGTGGCTCAAGAAGGCGATCCTGCGCTACGCCGGCCTCAAAGCTATGCACGACGAGGAGGCGATCTACGAGGAGCAGATTGCCGAGATGCGTGCGCGTGGCGAGCATCATCAAAAGCGTGTGGACCCGTTCGGTGTGGCGACCTCGTTCAAGAGCGTGCTGCTCGAAGGCTTAGAGGTCGCCTTCATCGTCATCACGTTCGGCTCGCAGGCGACGGCCAACGCGCAGGGACGTGGGATCGCGGTCGCGACGTTAGGCGCTCTGGCCGCGCTGGCGCTGGTCGTGATCGTTGGCGCGTTAGTGCGAGCGCCGCTGCAACGTGTTCCGGAGAACGCGCTCAAGTTCACCGTCGGCGTGATGCTGACGACCTTCGGCACATTCTGGGGCGGCGAGGGGCTGGGCATCGACTGGTGGCATGACGACATCTTCCTGCTCGTCCTGGTGGCCTTCTACTTTGCGGTCTCGCTCGCGTTGATCGCCTGGCTGCGTCCGTATGCGCCGCCGAAGGTCGCGCCGACGCCAGAGGAACTAGATAACCCCATCTCGTCGGAGGTGGCCGAATGAATGCGATCGTGCGCGGCCTCAAGGCCACCTACAACTTCTTCGCCGGTGACGCGATCCTGCTCGTCGCGGTGGCTGTCGCGTTCCTGCTCGCCTTTGCGTTGGAGCGCGCCGAGGCGCCCAACCCACTGATCGCCGTTCTCTTCGTCGCCTGCATCGTCGGTGGCCTTGTCACAACTCTCGCCCGCGAGCTACGTGGCCGCCCCCGCCAGCGATAGATCTGTTCGAGGCTATTTCGAATTATCGCCACTTCCATATGGCGGCAGAGATCCGCTACTCTATTTGTGGCCAATTAAGAATACGTAGGACTGTAAGGGCGTCATCGTGCATCTGGTAGCCGAGACGGAAAGGTGACGCCAAAGATAACTGACGAAACACGTCGCTGGCTATAAGGCGCTCGATCACCCTCCAGAGTATGATGCGAGTGTTCCCTTCTGCATAGTCGTCGCCATGGTCATCACGTGGATAGTTTTCGGCGAACCCTATATCCTCTAACTCGTCGATCTTGATATCGACAAAAGCATGGTAGGCAAAATAACCGCCGCTATAGCTGTAGTCCAAAACAGGTGGCCTATTCGAAAAATGTCTGGCTCCATGCCAAGCGTCCGGCAGCGTCAGCATCTTGGCGCGCCGTGCAATCGCTTCCTGCTCTGTGCGCTGTGCCACCTCTATTGCATTGGCAGGCGTGTCAAAAGATAGGAGGAAGTATGGTAAGTCAACGTCATAAGAGAAAAAGCAGTAGGTTTCGTCAGGATGCGCTGTTGCAAAGCGTGCAACAGCCTCGTAAGTGAAAGACAAGAGCCGATCTTCGATTTGCTGCCAATCCACGAGCACCGGCTCAGTTGGTCTTTCCACTTCCATTTCGGTCTACTCCCTTGCGCTTGATCTTTTGGCCCCCTAAAAGCGTACTAAGCAATAATACCCGCGATGCGCAGGGCGCTGGCGACGCTGTAAACGATGAGCGCCTGGGCGGGACCGTAGGTCAGCCAGATCACGTCGCCGATCAGCGGGAAGGACAGCCCGGCGAAGAGTTCGCCCGCGAGAATGAGGTCGCTGAGCAGAAAGAGCGCCGCACCAATCGCCAGCGGGACGAAGAGCGCAGATTGCAGCGCCAGTCCTGTCGCCACGCCCGCAAGGCTCGCCAGCAGCAGCGCATACGGCAGCGCAGCCCAATGGAGCGCGGTGGCCTTCTGGCCGCGAAAGACGACGAGATACCAGCCCGCCGCGCCGATCAGCAGCCAGATCGCCAGCGCAATCCAGCGAGGCGCAGGCGCGTTCAATCCATGCGCGTTGGCGAAAGTGAGAAGCGCGACGAGATAGGAGACATGCCCCAATCCGAAGGCGGCGATTCCGGCGAGTATGGGCTGCGGGATGGGAAACAGCGGCGCGAGGAAGAGGTCGCCCAAGAAGCCAAGTGTCATGCCGACCGCGATCAGCAGCGCATAGTCGCCGACGCCTGTCTCGCGCGTGAAGGCGTACCAGAGCCATCCAGCGACGACCAGCGTGAAGGATGAGGCCATGCGCGTCCAGGTGGGCATGCGCCTGGTCCCTTCGGCATTGCGCTTGCCAAAGAGAAAGCCGCCGAACAGGAGAAGCGCCCAGACGACGAGCGCGCCTAGCAGGAGGGCCTGCCGCCAGGGCTGCGTGAGAGGGAATGGCATCGCGTATCCTACCTCCAGAAGCCAAGGCGGCGCATCGCACGGATGTCGGCTACCGCGTCAGAACGGGTAGCGCTACGGACTCGGCCAGCCATGTCGAGTACTTACTGGCGCCCGCCGCATTCAGGTGTGTCGGGTCCCAGAAGTCCGCGTCAGTATATCCCGGCGCGTGGCTCTGGTCGTAAAAGGGAACGCCCTGCAGCGCCGCGAAGTCATTCCAGTACGCGATGATCGTCGCCCAATCACTAGGCTTCCCCCACGCCTTCTGAAAGAAAATGGGGTTGAGCGGCGGCTGCGCCAGTCTGACTTCGACGCTATGCGCCCGCGCCAGCGCAATCATCTGCGCCAGATACCCCATTTGACGGCCACCAATCGCGAAGTTGCGATTGTACTTGTTGTAGTAGGCCTTCATGTAGGCTAACAGGGCGCTCTGCTCATCACGAGAAAGATTGGCCAGCGACTGGTCGGTGACGCCAACCCATCCCTGCGCGTCCGCCTGCTGATAGCGCTCGATGGCGAGCCAGGTAATTTGTGTCGTATCTACCCCGCACGGGCCTGCCTGGAGGTCACCACAGGCCGCGCGCAGCAGCCCGATGCGGTCGCCATAGAGAGGAATGAGCTTTTGCGCCGCGAAATCAAGCGCGCCCGGCGCATCACGCCACCAGTCGCCGGAGCGCTGCGCCAGCGATGGGACGTCGCCAAGGTCAGCCAGCGCCTGAATCTGCTCTAGCGCGGCGTCCTCGGCGTCCGCGGTCGGGTTGGCGTTGATGTTGAGGTTGTACTCCCACAGGTTCTCGACGACCAGGCGTGGCGCGAAACCATCCTCGACGAGGCGCTTGAAGGTGTAGTAGTCCTGTTCAAGCGTCGAGCCGAGAATACCGGCGTTGCAGCTCAGGCTGCGCTGGCCTGTGCGCTCCTGCACGATGCGATCCACGAGTGCGGCGTTCGAGGTATAGACGGTGCGCGAGGAGCCAAGGAAGAGCACGTCGGGCGCGCGTCCAAGCGATTCACAGGTCTGGACGCGGCGCAATCCCCAGTGGGTGTCGCTCTGTATATCGAAGGCGCGGCGGTTCGCCTGCGCCCCCAGATTCATCACCAGAATCAGCGCCAGCGCCACCAGAACGCTCCGCAAGCGCCAGCGAGGCGCGGGTGAGGGCATGTGGGTGGTAGGGAGCGGTTGCGTTGGAAGGAGTGGCGTCATCTCGATGGGCTGTGTCTCCACCAGGTCTGGCGCGATGGCGCTTGCTGGCATAGGTAGCTGGGGCTGTGGCCGGGGCAGACGCGCCGTGGGCTCATCTACTAGTCCCTCGTCATACACATCCACGGCCATCACTCCTTGATCAAGAACTGCTTGATCAGAACTGGAAGTAGATGAATCGTTGCGTCGCCTGTGGCGGCCAGGCGATCAGCACGACGACCACCAGCGCATAGAGCGCAGGCCGAATGCCCAGGACCCAAGGATGCTGGCGCCACCCAGACACGGCCCACTGCCGCGCATGATTCCACACGTCGCGCATCTCGTTCGGCGCCACCGACCAGCCCCACCCCGCCACCACTACCAGCGCCGCGCCAGCCACCAGCAGGACGGGACTGCTCAAGGGGTCCAGGGTGAGACCCGCCGTCAACGGGCGCCAGAACGCCACAGCGCTCACCAGCATGCGTCCGGCAGGAAGCAGGCCACTGGCGCGGAAGAAGACCCAGCCCACGCACACGAGGAGGAGCGTGACAAAGCGAGCCGCCAGCGCTCCAGGCCACGCTGCCATGAGCCGTCGGTACCAGGCGCGCGTTCCAAGTGTGGCGGACCAGAGGCGGTGGCTGCAGAGCAACAGCCCATGGTAAACGCCCCAGACCAGGAAGTGCCATGACGCGCCATGCCAGAGTCCACCGAGCGCCATGGTCACGAGCAGGTTGAAGTAGATGCGCCCTGACGAGACGCGCGAGCCACCCAGCGGGATATAGAGGTAGTCGCGTAGCCAGCTCGACAGCGAGATGTGCCAGCGCCGCCAGAACTCCGCCGGATGCGCGGACTGGTAGGGGCTGAGAAAGTTCTCTGGGACGGAGAAGCCGAGCAGTTGGGCGCATCCACGCCCAATATCAGTGTAGCCAGAGAAGTCGCAGTAGAGCTGCGTGGCGAAGGCGGCGATGGCGAACCACGCCGCGAGTGGACCGAGCGACGCTGGATGTCCGAAGGCGAGCGCCACGATGGGCGCGAGCGTATCGGCCACCACGACCTTTTTCAGCAGGCCGCGCAAGACCAGCCAGGCCGCTCCATCC
>DATAOM010000164.1:0-3666 GCA_036265775.1 Ktedonobacterales bacterium
AGCGTGTAGGGCGCGCCAGAGACCGGCAGCGTCACGAACGTCCCACAGAGTGGAAGTGTCACTTTCCCGCTGACGGTGGTGACGATGCGCACCACCGCAGGTCCGGCGACATCCACGGCGCGCACCACCGGATCGCTCAACACGCCGCCTGGCGGACGGCCGCTCGCGGACGCGGAGCGCGCGCCAACAGGCAGGAGCGCCGCCACGCCAGCGAGGAGCAGAGCGCCGAAGAGGAGCGCGGCAAAGACGCCACGGCGGCTGAATGTCAATAACGGCCGGAGGGCTGCCGCTCCTGAGATGCTATCTCGCTGCTGACGCATGGAGTATCCTTAATAAGTGCTATAGGCCATCCGGTCGAGCGCCATCCAGGGTGGCAGCGCTGCATCGGCGGCCTCTCTATCTTCCTCTATTATGACGGCTGGATGCGAATTGCACTAGCCCTACCTGCTACCTCATCCACATCTCCCGCTCTTGCGGGAACAGCGCGTGAAAATCTGGCCTATACCGGCGAGCATTTGTGGTGTACTATCGTACTGCGTCGAGGAGAGCGGCAAGGCGCAGATCGCCCACACTCTCCAGACCAGAAAGAGGAGTAAAGAGGAGTTATGACCAACGACCCCAATCAGTATCCACCACAGTACCAGGGCGGATATACGCCTCCTCCACCAGGATATACGCCCGCGCCTGGCTACGAGCAGCCGCCACAGCAGCCGTATGGCTACGCGCAGCCGCAGGGCTACCCGCAGCAGTACGCCGCGCCGATGGCCACTGGCACAAACGGCCTCGCCATCGCCAGCCTGATCTGCGCCTTCGTCTTCCCCATCGTCGGCGTGATCTTAGGCCACATCGCGCTCAACCAGATCAAGCAGACGGGACAGGAGGGCCGTGGGCTGGCGATCGCTGGTCTGGCGATTGGCTATTCCTTCATTGCCCTGGGCCTGATCATCGCGTGCGTCTATGTCATCATTATCGCCGCTGTTCTCAGCACTAGCAGTTCCTCATCTTTCCTGCCACTCCTGGCGGGCTAGATAGCCAGCGCCCATCTAATCACGACGGGGTGAGTTTCAGCTTGCTCCGTCGGATCAGATGGTTGTGTTCTCATTGCCCCTCGTATTCGCTGGCGCCCCATCTGCGGTCTGAGAGGCGACAGACATGGCATCACGCCCTCCAGAGTACGACCCATCGCAGTACCCACCCTATGTGCCGCCAGAGGCCAGCCGGGCATCCGCGCCACTGTCCGCGCCACTGTCAGATGCGCCACCCTTCGCGCCACTCTCCCCCGAACAGGCGCAGGCCTCGTTCGCGGAGTTGGTAGACCCCTTCGCGCCGGTCGTCTCCGGGCTAGCGATCTTCAGCGTCATCACTGCGGTCGCCTTTGCGACGTTGCTCCCAGTTTTCGGGCAGGTCATCAGCATCACCTTGGGCGCACGGGCGCTCCGGCGCATCAAAGCCTCTGACGGCGCGATCATCGGTCGCCGTCTGGCCTGGTTCGGCATTATCTTCAGCGTTCTGTGCCTTCTTGGCTATCTCGCCCTCTTCGCGCTCATCGTCTATGGTGTGTTGAGCCTTGGCGCGCTGGGGACCTCCTGAACTGCCAATTGCCCAGCGAACGCGCGCCTTGCGCTGCGCTATCTCCGCCGTTAAGTGACGCCAGCCTTTACCTCCTCCTGGCGCTTGCTCGCGCGTGATAGAATGTGGGCTGCCGCGCCGCAAGACAGCCTGTGGCGCCTTCTCCCCGTCGCCAGCCAGCGCGCGCTCGCACGTCCAGTATGGTCTGAAGGAAGCGTGTGGGGCGGTCGTGTACCCATGAAGGACGCAACAAATGAATAAGGATCAACCACTGGACAATCAGTGGCTCGCGCGGGCGCTCTGGGACTTGGGCGCAGTGACGTTTGGGGATTTCACACTTGGCGGCAGCACCGTCAACTCTCCTGTTTTCATCAATCCAAAATTACTTATCAGCAATCCAATGGCGCTCTCGGTCGCCGCGAAACTGATGGTGCAGGAGATCGAACTGGCGCAATCGTTGCGCCGCGCGAAGCTGCAATCCTACGACGTGCTGGCCGGGGTGCCGGTCGGTGGCATGCTGCTCGCGCTTGCGCTCTCGCTCGAATCCATGACGCCGTTGATCTACACACGGACACGCCAGGAAGGCACCGGCCCGCGCGGCATCGAGGGACGCTATAACCCTGGCGCCACCCGCGCGCTCTTGATCGATGACCTCATCACCGGCGGCAGAAACATGCTGGAGACGGCGCAGTTCCTCGCCGAACACGAGATCGAGGCGGTTGACGCAGTGGTGCTGATCGACCGCGACATGGGCGCGCGCGCGCGGCTCAAGCACGCGGGCATCCACCTCATCAGCATCCTCAAGCTGGACGCGATGATGACGCAGTACCAGTCGCTGGGGCTGATCGACGACGAGCAGTACCAGCGCTACCTCGACTACGTCAAAGCGAACCGCGCCGAGGAGATCACTGGCGAGGACTAGCTCCCTGAACGGGTGCGATAGAGCGGCCCCTACAGCAGATCTATGGTTATTCCGCTGTCTGGAGCGGGTTCGGCGCGGGAATAGACGCCGGGCGTGGCCCATCCTCTTGCGGCGCTGGCGGCAGCGCGCCGTTGCGTGGGGCGTTGCTAGTGGTCGCGCTGGCGCCACTGGCCTTGCGCATCATCTCCGTCAGCGGCTCGATCAGGTCGATGGGCAGCGGGAAGACAATAGTTGTGTTCTTATCCACGCCAATCTCGATCAGCGTCTGTAGGTAGCGCAACTGGAGCGCGGCAGGCTCCTTGGCGATCAGCGCGGCGGCGTCGGCCAGTGTCTGCGCAGCCTGATACTCGCCCTGCGCCAGCAGCACACGCGCGCGCTTCTCGCGCTCGGCCTCGGCCTGTCTTGCCCTCGCCCGCTGCATCGTCGAAGGCAGTTCTACATCCTTGACCTCGACGGCGGTGACCTTGATGCCCCAGCGCTCGGTATGTTCGTCAATGATCGCCTGTGTGGCGCGGTTGATACGCTCGCGCTCGGAGAGCAGCTCGTCCAGTTCCGACTGGCCGAGCACGTTGCGCAACGTCGTCTGGGCGATCTGCACCGTCGCGCGGTAGTAGTCGAGGACATTGTTGACGGCGTCGTTGGGGTTGACGACGTAGAAGTAGACGACCGCGCTGACCTTGACCGTGACATTGTCGCGCGTAACGCCCTCTTGCGGCGGCAACTCGATGGTGATGATACGCAGGTCAATCTTGCGCATCTGTGTGATGAAGGGCGGCACCCAGAAGAGGCCTGGGCCTTTCGCGCCCCGCAGACGGCCCAGCACGAAGATCACGCCGCGCTCGTATTGGTTGACGATACGGAAACCGGAGAGCACGAAGATCGCCACCAGCACGAGAATGATCCCGCCGACGATGCCGACACTGCTTAGCCATTCCATGTGTTCACCTCTCGTGGCGCTTCCAGCGCCGGGGACACTGGCTCGACGATCAGAGTCATACCGTCGATACTTCTAATACGTACGGACTGGCCTGTGCGCATGGGTTCCGCACTGTCGGCGGAATCGCCTGCGAGCCGGGCAGCCCAGTTCTCGCCGCGCACCCGCACACGTCCAGTGGGAGCAAGCGAGGCGATCACGGTCGCGGTCTGGCCGATCATTGCCTCGACGCCGGTGGTGA
>DATAOM010000165.1:0-7893 GCA_036265775.1 Ktedonobacterales bacterium
CATCTACGACAAGCTCAACTTCTCACAGGCCCCCGCCACGCCCGCGCTCGACCCTGAAGGCCGCGAGGTCCGCATCAGCGTCGAGTTGCCCGGTCGCATCGTCTATGCCAAGGTCTGGCGCATCCAGGTTGGCCGTGTCCCGCTCTACCTCATGGACACCGACGTGGAGCCCAACGATCCCACCGACCGCTCGCTCTCGGCGCGCCTCTACGGCGGCGACCACGAGTTGCGCATCGCCCAGGAGATCATGCTGGGCATTGGCGGCGTACGTACCCTGCGCGCGCTCGGCATAGACGCGGCGGTCTGGCACATGAACGAAGGCCACTCCGCCTTCCTCGGTCTGGAGCGCTGCCGCGAGCTCGTCCAGGGACTGGACGTTCCCTTCGAGGTCGCGCGAGAGATCGCCGCCGCCAACGCCGTCTTCACCACCCATACCCCTGTCGCCGCCGGCAACGACGTCTTCAGCTTCGACCTGGTGGACCGCTACTTCGCTGGCTTCTGGCCGCAGCTTGGCCTCGACCGCAAGGCCTTTCACCACCTTGCGCGCGAGAAGGTCGAGTGGGGCGAGGGCTTCGGCATGACCATCCTGGCGCTCCGCCTCTCGTCGCAGCACAACGGCGTGAGTAAGCTGCATGGCGCTGTCTCGCGTAAGATGTGGCGCTTCCTCTGGCCGGAGATCGAGGAAGAAGAAGTCCCCATCGGCTCGATCACCAACGGCGTCCACACCGCCACCTGGCTCGCTCCGCGCCTCGCAGCGCTCTACGCCCGCTACCTCGGCCCCGACTGGTATGCCCGCCTCGACGACCCGGAGACCTGGAGCCGCGTCGATGAGATCCCCGACGGCGAGCTATGGGAGGCGCATCGCCAGCTTAAGGGCGATCTCATCACGTACGCTCGTGCGCGCGTCGCCCGCCAGCGCCGCCGCCATGGTGAGGGCAAAGCGGCTCTTGGCGCAGTTGATCGCCTGCTCAACTCCAGCGCGCTCACCCTCGGCTTCGCTCGCCGCTTCGCCACCTACAAGCGCGCCACCCTCCTCTTCCGCGACCCCAAACGGCTCGCGCGTCTGCTCAACAACGTGGACCGCCCAGTGCAGATCGTCTTCGCCGGCAAGGCGCACCCCGCCGACAAAGCCGGCCAGGAGTTCATCAAGCAGGTCTACGAGTACTCGCGCCGCCCCGAGTTCGCCGGGCGCATTGTCTTGCTGGAGGATTACGACATCGACATGGCGCGGCGGCTCGTCAGCGGCGTGGATGTCTGGCTCAACACCCCTATCCGCCCCCACGAGGCCAGCGGCACCAGCGGTGAGAAGGCCAGCCTCAACGGTGTCCCCAATTGCAGCATCCGCGACGGCTGGTGGGACGAGGCCTACGCCGGGAACAACGGCTGGGCCATCGGCGACGCCCACGACTATCAGGACGACGAGACTCGCGACGACAACGACGCCGACGCGCTCTACACCCTGCTAGAGCGCGAGACCGTCCCGCTCTACTACGATCGCGGCCTGGACGAGATTCCCCATAACTGGGTCGCGGTGATGAAAGAGGCGATCAAAACTGTTGCGCCCACCTACAGCATGCGCCGCATGGTCAAAGAGTACGTCGCGTCGCTCTACCTGCCCGCCCTCGTCCTCGGCGCGCGTATCGACGCCGATCACTACCGCCTGGCGCGCAAGCTGGTCGAGTGGGAGGAGCGCGTCCGCGAGAACTGGCCAGATGTCTCGCTCCAGGTTGAGGGGCCGCGCGATGGACAACTCCAAATTGGTCAGCCGATCACGCTGACGGCGCTCGCGCATCTCGGCGCGCTCACCCCAGATGATGTGCGCGTCGAGCTGATCTACGGGCAGGACGACGACGGCGCGGTGCGTGGGCGCTGTGTCGTCGCGATGGAGCGCAAGGGCAAGGCGGAGCATGGCGTCTACCGCTACCACGCTACAATCCATCCTGAGACGACCGGTAGCCTCGTCTACGGCGTCCGCGCCACGCCCACCCATCCCGGCCTGGCCAGTCCCTACGAGTTGGGTCTAGCCCACTGGGCTTAGGGCGCCGAACAAAATCGCGGCGCAAGGAGGCAAGAAAGCAGGGTGGGTGCGGGCCAGGGGATCGAGTCGCAGGAGCGCCTAGGGCGCCACCGGATTCTCCGAGGGCGGTGAACGCTTCAGGAGCGTTCCTCAGCCAGCCCAACGATAATGCCCTCGGGGCCGCGGACGTAGGCGAGCCGATACGTGTCCTCGTATTGCGTCACTTCGCCAACCAGTTCGGTGCCGTGGGCAAGCAGGCGCGCGACGACGTCGTCGATGTCATCGACGGCGAACATGATGCGACGGATTCCGAGTTCGTTCACCGGAGCGTTCTCGGTCCCAGTTCTGATCGCTTCCGGCGTGTGGAACTTGTCCAGCTCAATCCGTCCGTGGCCGTCTGGTGTGCGCATCAGCGCGAGGGTAGCGCGGACGTTTTGCAGGCCAATGAGACGATCTACGGAGGGGCCCTCGACGGTCGTCTCGCCCTCCAATTCGAGTCCAAGTTCGAGAAAGAAAGCCTTCGCGGCTTCGAGGTCGTCGACGACGATGAGGACGTTGTCCATTCTCTTGATTGTCATGTCCCGAGTATAGCAGCGGCCGTGCGCGGCGGTCCAGGCCGACCGTTCTCGCGGGTTGGTAGCTCCGGTGGATAGGTTCCCTTCTGGCGGCGCGATCCACGCCCACAACGCATCAGGCGACGGTTCCTTCACAATGGCGTCTCCTCCATGGCTCCCAGTCCACTTCCTTGGCTGCTTACGCGACGGTGTTGTTAGGTGTACCTGGTCAGACCTATTGCGCGTGCGGCGGGGTACGATAGTGGATGAAAGCTACTACCGGCGCCATGCTCGCTCTGACTCGATCTGAGCAGGGGTGGATGGCGCAATTGGCGCGCACGCGCAAAGGAGTCGTCGAGACGATGTTGACCCGCGTTGGCACGATTACCGTCCAAGTAAGCGATCAAGATCAGGCGCTCGCCTACTATACCGAGAAGCTCGGATTCGAGGTGCGCCAGGACGTTCCCATGGGGCCTGAGCAGCGCTGGATCGAGGTCGCCCCCACAGGCGCGCAGACCCGCATCCTGCTCTACAAGGCCACTCCCGACCAGCCCGGCGCCGACTCCTACGAGGCCGCACAGGCGCGCATTGGAACCTCGACGGGCATGGTCCTCGACGTAGATGACATTGTGGCGACCTTCGCCCAGTTGCGCGAGCGCGGCGTCACGATCGTCGAGGAGCCATCCCAGCAATCCTATGGCTGGTGGGGCGTCATCGCCGACCAGGACGGCAACACCTATGGCGTCCACCAGTAGGCGTCCATCACCAGCGCGCCGCCGCGCACGCGCGTTCAGCAGCGCGCTTTACTCATTCCCCCGCGTAACCGCCAGCGTAGCCTGTACATAGTCCGACACGGATGTGGCGCCTGGGGCCGGAGATCGTGTCCTCTGTTCGGGGTGAAACGGAGCGTGATAGTATGCGGACGCCTGCCAGAGCGCCACGGGATGAGAGGTGAACTCCGGATGAACCCTGAGGACCCTGACTACGCTGAGCGCGTGCGCGCCAGTTTTGGCCGCCAGCGCGCGATGACGTTCCTGGGCGCCCAACTGCGCCTGGTGGAGCCGGGTCGGACAGAAATTGCGCTGCCCTACCGGCAGGAGTTGAGCCAGCAGCACGGATTCATCCACGCGGGCATTGTGACCGCCATCGCGGATTCGGCCTGTGGCTATGCCGCGCTCAGCCTCATGCCTCCGGGCGTGGGCGTGCTCACCATTGAATTCAAGGTGAACCTGCTCAATCCCGCCTCGGGCGCGCGCCTGGTCGCGCGAGGACAGGTGGTGAAGCCAGGCCGCGCCCTCATGGTCTGCACCGGAGACGTCACTGCGGAACAAGAAGATGGCGCGACGCGCCCCGTGGCCCTCATGCAAGCGACGATGATGGTGGTCCGCGACCGTCCTGGCATCACAGATTAGCAGGTCGAACGCCATTTCCAACTCTAGTGTGTTGTAGCGTGTTAGTACCTGTAGCGCGCTAGAATACCTGGAATTCATAGAAGCGAGCCGTATCCCTGTTCGCGCGGATGCCTACGGATCGCGGGGATGCGCAGGCATCGAAGATAGAGGCATGACCGTGGAACTGCTCGAACGCGACGAATATGTGTCCGCGCTGGATGAAGCGCTGCGCCAGGCGGCCAGCGGCTACGGGCGTATTGTCCTCGTCAGTGGCGAGGCCGGCATTGGTAAGACTGCCCTCGTCGAGCGCTTCGTCGCAGACGCGCCTGCTGAAAGGCGCGCGCTCTGGGGCGCCTGCGAGGCGCTCTTCACCCCACGCCCCCTCGGACCCTTCTACGACATCGCGCAACAGATGGCGCCCACGATCCGCGCGCTCCTCGATGGCGAGACGAACCGCCCACAGCTCTTCGCCGCCATCCTTGACGATCTGACCCGCTCGCCAGCCATTCTCATCATCGAAGACATCCACTGGGCCGACGAGGCGACGCTGGACCTCATCAAGTATTTGGGGCGGCGCATTCATCGCACGCCATCGCTGCTCATCCTCACCTGGCGCGACGATGAACTGGGCAAGGATCACCCCTTACGTTTCGTTTTGGGCGATCTGCCCGCCCGCGAGGTCACACGGCTACGTCTGTTCCCGCTCTCGCATACCGCCGTGGCCAGGCTGGCTCATCAGGCTCATCGTTCGGCCCGGCAGTTGCACGCCATCACCGGCGGCAACCCCTTCTTCGTCACCGAAGCGCTCGCCAGCGACAGGCCGGGCGTCCCCGCCAGCGTCTCCGACGCCGTGCTGGCGCGTCTGGCGCGCCGTTCGCCAGACGCGCGACGCCTCGTGGAGGCGGTAGCAATTGCGCCAGGTCAGATCGAGCAAGAGGTCGTCACGGCCATCAGCGCGAGCGATGACACCACGCTCGACGAATGCCTGTCCACCGGCGTTCTGCGCCTGGATGGCGGCGCCATCAGGTTCCGCCATGAGCTGGCGCGTCAGGCGGTGGAGGGCGCGCTGTCACTTGCGCGACGGCAAGCCTTGAACGCGCAGGTCCTTCACGCGCTGCTGGAGCGCGCAGAGACTTCTGGCGTCGAAAAACCCTCGCTGGCGCGACTCGTCCACCACGCCGCAGCCGCCGAAGACGCCGCGCTCGTCCTGCGCTTCGCCCCCGACGCCGCCCAGCAGGCGTCCGCTCGTGGCGCGCATCGCGAGGCGGCCGCCCACTACCAGACGGCTCTGCGCTATGCCAACGCCCTCGATCCAGCGCGCCGCGCCGCGTTACTCGACGGGCTGGCCAACGAGCGCTTTCTTACCGGGCGCATGGAGGAAGCGGTTGCGCCCTACGAGGCCGCGTTAGCCCTCTGGCGCGCGCTCGATCACACCGAGAAGGTCGGCCACACGTTACGCCGCCTCTCACGCCTCCACTGGTTCCTCGGCGACAACGTCGAGGCCGAGCGCTATGCGATGCAAGCGGTAGAGACGCTGGAGACCCTGCCACCAGGCCGCGAGCTTGCCATGGCCTACGGCAATCTTGCTCATCTGGGCACGCGCGCCGCCGCGAGCGCTGACACACTGTTCTGGGGCGAGCGCGCCATCGCGCTGGCGGAGCGGCTGGGCGATTACGAGACGCTCAGCTACGCCCTCAACAGTGTGGGATCTGTGGAGATTGGCAGTGGCGACGAACAAGGGCGCATCAGGCTGGAGCAAAGCCTCGCCATCGCGCTGGAGCATGGCTATGAGGAGCACGCCGCGCGCGCCTACGCCAACCTTGCCATTAATCGAGTCGTCGTCCGCCAGTTCGCCGAGGCCGAGCACTACCTACAGAAGGGCATCGCCTATTGCGCCGAGCGCGACCTCGATCCCTGGGGACATTTTCTGCGCTGGGCGCAGGCGCGCGTGCGGCTCGATCAGGGCGATTGGGTGGCGGCGGCGGAAGAGGCCGCCGCCGTCCTCAGCGTCCCCTGGATGGCGGTCACCAATCGCATTTCCGCCCTGCTTGTGCTTGGCAAGGTACAGGCGCGGCGTGGCGACCCCAGCGCAGAGGCGTTGCTTGATGAGGCGCGCGAGTTGGCGCTGGCCACTGGAGAGATACATCGTATTGAGCAGGTGGCCGCCGCGCGCGCCGAGTGGAGATGGCTGCATGGGGACCTGTCGGGCTGTGTGGCCGAGGTCAGCGTGACCTTTCGCCAGCCATTCCATATCGTCCGCCCCTGGTACCAGAGCGAAGTCGTGATCTGGCTCTGGCGTGGCGGTGACCTGACCACAGCGCCGGAAGGCGCCCTTCCTCCCTACGCGTTACAGATCGCCGGCGACTGGCGCGCTGCGGCGAACGCCTGGGAGCGCCTTGACTCTCCCTGGGAGCAGGCCCTCGCACTCCTCGACGGCGATGAAGCCGCCCAGCGCGCGGCTCTCGCTATCTTCGAGCGCCTCGGCGCTACTCCGGCGATGGAGATCGCGCGACGCAAGCTCCGACAAGCTGGCGCGCGTGGACTCTCGCGCGGTCCGTATCGCGTGGCGCGCGCGAATCCACAAGGGCTGACCAATCGCCAACTGGAGGTCCTTCCCCTCCTGGCCGAGGGAAGAAGCAACGCCGAGATCGCCGGACGGCTTTCGACCAGCCCCAGGACGGTCGAACATCATGTCTCCGCCGTCCTGACCAAGCTCAATGCGCACTCGCGGGCCGAAGCGGTGCGCCGCGCGTACGAGCTTGGATTGCTTGCGCCTACCAGCAAAATAGGCGAGTGATTCGCGAAAACTGCGTAGGAATACCCATGTCACAACCGCGGCGCGCGGATATGCTAATTGCGTCTGAATCATGAGGCGCGGTCACTGCGTCAGTCCACACGGGAAGATGTAGAGGAGTATTGGCATGGCAGTGTCGGTGATTCCCATCATCGAAACAGAGCGCTTGATCTTGCGCGGACCGATTCCCGCCGATGTTGACGCCTGGGCCGCCTGCATTGCCGATCCGGACGTCACCCACTATGTGCCGAAGGGCCAGGGAACTTTCCACGAGCGCGCCGCAAGAGTGCTCAATAAGGTCCGAGAGCGTTGGGAGCGAGAGCCCGTGGGCGCGATGGGATGGGTGATCACTCGGAAGGGCAATGATCAACTCATCGGATGGTGTGAGATAGACGATTTGGAGGAGACGAACGAAGGTGAGCTGGGGTATTACCTGGGCAAACCCTGGTGGGGGCAAGGGTATGCGACCGAAGCAGCGCGAGCTATGGCGCGTTATGGCCTCGAGCATAGCAAATGGGGTCGCTTGGTAGCAGCCATTGTGCCTGCCAATCTCGCCTCGGGTCGCGTGCTCGAACACCTTGGCTTGGTCTACGAAAAGCATGTGGACTATCGGGAGATGACGGGCGTTGCCTCGATCG
Organism: Ktedonobacterales bacterium; assembly: GCA_036265775.1. Taxonomy (GTDB): domain Bacteria; phylum Chloroflexota; class Ktedonobacteria; order Ktedonobacterales; family JADMIN01; genus DASWAC01. The sequence goes on from DATAOM010000165.1 coordinate 7,395, forward strand.
CGCTAGACGACCCCATCGTCGCTTTCTATGCGCTGCGGCGCGAGCAGTTCCAGCCAGGCGACGCTTTTTACCGCCTCGTATAGATAGACTAACCGCCTCCGATGAACAGGTAAGCTGTCATGACCAACATCACCACCTCCGCCGCGCGGATACGCGCGCAATCACCCTAGCGTCCCCTCTCCAATGGACGCCGTGCGTCACGGCTGAGGCGCCCGCCAGCACGCCAGCGTCCGGATAACGCCAACAACCAGGCAGGCGCGACGATCACCGTCGCGTCGGGGATCGTATTGTCGCTTTATGTCGCATTGGCGTGAATCCATCAGGAATCGCGCCGCATTCGCAAGCCCATTTACACAGCAAAGGAACAGCAACGTGACTACGGTAAGCTCTGAGACGCAGAGCGTCCATCCGACCTTTGTCCCCACACAGTTCGACGCAGAGAAGGCCGGCGCGTTCGTCGGCAAAGTCATCACCGATTGCGCCGCTATGGCCAGCGTCG
>DATAOM010000166.1:0-21053 GCA_036265775.1 Ktedonobacterales bacterium
CGCTCCAGGCGGCGCTTCCCGCGCTGCTCCAATTCCCACTGACGCTGCTCTCTGGCGTGTTTGGCGGGCTGCTGAGCGTCGTCATCGTCATCACGATGAGCATCTTCTGGCTGATGAGCGCCGGCAAGCTGCGCGACTTCGCGCTGAGCCTGGCTTCTGATCGCGCGCGCGCGGGCGGCGCTTTGCTCTTTACCGATCTGGGACGCACACTCGGCGGCTGGGTGCGCGGGACACTCGTCGCGATGCTGCTGATCGGCCTGCTGACGGCGCTCGGGCTGGCGCTGCTCGGCGTACCCTACGCGCTGCTGCTGGGCATCCTCGCCGGCCTCCTGGAGCTGATTCCCTACCTCGGCCCCTGGATTAGCGGCGCGGTCGCTGTGGTGGTCACCTTGCTCACCGTCGATCCGCTCAAGGCGGTCCAGGTCATTGTGCTCTTCATCATCATCCAGGAGATCGAGGGCAATCTCGTCCAGCCGTTCGTGATGAGTTGGGCGGTGCATGTCGATCCGCTGCTGGTGCTCATCGCCATCACCGTTGGCGCGGAGGCGCTGGGGCTGGTGGGCGCCGTGATCGCGGTGCCGGTGGCGGGGATGGCGCAGGTGATCACGCAACGGGTCGTCGCGCCTTCGATCCGCCGTGTGACAGCCGAGCGCGAGGCCGCGCCTGACACGGTGGCGCCCGCAAGCCCGGCGCCGGTATCCAGTCCCGCATCTGCGTCCGCTGAGCCGCCAGCAGGTTGAACGCGCGCCCGATGCTGCGCTACTACAGACTTGCGGTGAGTTTCTCTGCGCCTGTCGCTAGCCATCCATTCTCCTCAGGGATGCTATACTCAGGCCGAAACCGCAGGCGCCGGTGGGAACAGGGAATCTTTCGCGCTCGCCCAGCGCCAGAGACAGCAGGCGGATTACACAGCAGGCGCGGCGAAGGTTGGGACGGCCAGACGTGACAGCCAGAGAGGAAGCGCGATGCGCGCGGACGACAATCTGCTCCAGGAACTCCTCCAGCAAGAGGAGGAGTTGCAATTCACCAGCTTTACCAATGAGATGGCGTTAGAGCTTGGGATGGCTCTACTGGACGCGGCGCGCACGCGCGGCCAGCCGGTGACGGTTGACATCACCCGTCATGGACAGCAGCTCTTCCACTATGCGATGAGCGGCACATCGGCGGATAACGACCACTGGATCAAGCGCAAGAACAACGTCGTCGCGCGCTTGGGACATAGCTCGTATTACATTGGCAGACAGTTGGCGAGCGCGGGCCAGTCCATGGAGGAGAAGTACCTGCTGCCCTCTGCGGAATACGCTGCGCATGGCGGCGCATTCCCGCTGATCGTGCGAGATGTGGGCGTCGTCGGCTCCATCACAATCTCCGGCCTGCCACAGGCGGAGGACCACGAGGTCGTCGTGACGACGCTGCGCACGTTCCTGCAGCAGCAGACTGGATAAGAGAATCTCTCGATCAGTTATCCCAGGGCGAAAGAGTATCAGCATGGCGACTAGCGATTTTCCGACCTTTCCCTCTCTCGCCAGCCTGTGTTCGTACGAGCAAGCAGCGCAGTTGGGCTATTCCGTCGAGCAGGATGTCGAGCGCTTCGTCCGCTACGCCTGGCTCGAAAAGCAGGCGATGGAGATCGGGCTGGCGTGGCTGAATCCGACGCCGGAGTGGGAAGTGAAGGAGGCGCTAAGCCTCCACGTGTATCTCGACGCAGAGCACGTCAGCGCGCTGCGGACGCGGGTGAGCGAGATGCGCAATCCGCCGCCGCGCATGGATGTCTGCCCCGCGCCAGCGCTCCAGGCTTTTCTCGATGAATTGCTTACTGCTGAGGACACGCTCGAAAAGGTCGTGGCGCTGTATGGCGTTCTGAAGCCAGCCTTGATCGCCGCCTATCGCCAACACATCGAGCATGCGCATCCCTTGGTGGATCACCCCACCCGCCGCATGCTGAGACATATCCTGCTCGACGAGGAAGAGGCCATGCAGTGGGGCGAGGCTGCTATCGCGGCGCTGACGGCCACTCCTGAGGCAGCGGCGCGCGCCGAGCGTTGGAGAGCGCATCTCGACGCCTATTTGCGGGCGGCGGGAGGCGTCATGGGCGATGGCGACGCACAAGTGGAGCTTCCGCCAAGCCGCGTCCAGGCGCCCTTCGCGCCAGACTTCTTCCCCGCGCGTGACGAGCGCTTCACCAACCAGTGGAATTTCGTCTTCCCACCACATGAGGTCGCGCGCACAGGGGGCGTTTCCGCTGAAGAGAAGACGTTGGCGTTGATGTGCAAGCGCGCGCTGGAGATGGACGTGCCCGAAGTCATGGCGCGCATGATCTGGGAGGCGCGGGATCAGCCCTGGCAGTATTACCTTGACATGTGCCGCCAGCTCTGGGACGAGGCGCGCCACGCCATGATGGGGACGGTGTATCTGGAGGCGCACGGGATTGACTGGAAGCAGGTCCCATTGCATCCTGGATTCTCGCTCCGGCTCAACCAGCACATGAGCGCGGCGGAGGCGCACGCCGTGCTCTATACCATCGAGCAGAGCTTGATGCCCGCAACAACCGGCAAGCGCTACGAGTGGGAGACCGCCTCGCAGACCCACGATGCGCTGGCGACGCTCTTCCAGGATTTCGACTGGGCCGACGAGGTGCTGCATGTGCGCATCGGCCGGCAATGGCTGCTGGCGACGTTGAAGATGTCCCGCGACGAGGCCATCCAGCTTGGCCAAGAGCAGGCGACACGATCCGAATCGGCGCTGCTGGCTTATGAGGACCGCGGCGAGCAGGTCAACTGGTGGCCCGACTTCGTGCGCCGCGTCCTCGGCCACGAGAGCTCCATGACCGCGTACACCCTCGGCACCGCCGACCCCGTCTACCGCGCGAAGCATCCTCCGGCAGCAGACGCGTCCGGTTGACTACGGCGTGCTATACTGTTTAGGTGATTCGCTCTGGTCGCGTCTGACGGCCGGTGTGTAAGGATTGCGCGCCGCCGTTGGTTCCCACGCTCAAGGATGGGCGTTTGAGGGCGAATCACACCCTGTGAAGGACCCGTCTTGCCAGATCCACAAAAGCGCGCCATGCGCAACATTCTCAGGTCAGAATGGCATATGGCGCCTCTCCTCACCGTGATCTGGCGCAAAAAACGGCGGCTCTCTACGCGGCAAGGAGGCGTGGATGGAGGCCTGGTTTCCAGACTCATTGATCGGTCAGCGTCTGGAGCACTACGACATCGAGGAGTTGTTGGGCGTCGGTGGGATGGCGCATGTGTACCTGGCTCGTGATACGTTGCTGGGTCGGGAGGTGGCGATCAAAGCGCTCGCTCCAGAATTTCTCACGCACGACGCCGCAATTGAGCGCTTCCGCCGTGAGGCGCAGCGTGTGGCGGCGCTCGAACATCCCCATATCGCGCCGGTGCTCCATATGATCGAGGAGGGCCATCATCTGTATCTCGTGATGCCGCTCTTCGTCGAATCGCTGCGCGAGCGGCTGCAACGCCCACAACGCCTGGAGATGGCCGAGGCGGTTCGTCTCGTGAGCGAGGTTGGCTCGGCGCTGGCTATCGCGCACGCGCAGGGCCTCGTGCATCGCGACGTCAAGCCCGGCAACATCCTGCTGGATCAGGACGGCAAAGCGTTTCTCTGCGACTTCGGTGTCGCATGCAAGGCGAAGGTCACGGATGACGCCGATACCTTGACCCTCGCCGGATCAGGTCTCCCCGTTGGCACGCCGCTCTACATGGCGCCGGAGCAACTGCGTGGCGACGAACTCGACCACCGCGCCGACATCTATGCGCTGGGGGTGGTGCTGTATCAGGCGCTGACTGGCAGAACGCCTCATTCAGGCAACTCGCTCATCGCAATCGCGACCGCCGCGCTCACCAACCCCATTATTCCGCCATCAGCGTTGAACCCTGCAGTGTCCGCGCCGGTCGAGCGAGTCATCCTGCGAGCGCTCAGCAGGCGCCCAGAGGACCGCTACCCAAACGTTGCGCGCTTCGTCGAGGCGCTCCAGGCAGCCGCCCAGAATGCGACCAAGGCCACGCCACTCACCATGCTGGCGCCGCTGTGGCGCAGCAAACAGAGCGCGGTTCAATCGCTACGCGCCATCAGCCAGCGCCGCTCTCCACATATTGGCTGGCCTGGTCTGACGGTAGGCGCGCTCGCCCTCACTCTTGCGCTTGCGGGAGGGCTTGCCTTCGCAGCCGCGACGGAAACTCCGCGCGCCGTTGGCCCGACCGCGTACACCAGTGGGAGCGGCTATGAACGCGCGCTCATCCCCGCCGCCACTGAAATTCCCACCGCGACCGCCACGCAAGCGCCTAAACCCAAACCCACAAAGACGCCCAGCGCTACTAATCCCTCCGCCGCCCTGCCGCCCTTATCCATGAGCGCGCTCCATCTCGGTAAGGCCAATGGGCATGGGCATGAGTGTTCCGGTTCGCAGACGATCACGAACACGGGCGTCCAGCCAATCGCATGGCAATGGGTGACCATTTCCCCAGCCCCAGATGCGTCCATGGCCTTTAGCGTCAATACGTCCAGGCAGGTCAGTGGATTGCCCGCGAATCGCTCGCCCGGCGTCGCGCCTGGCGGCGCGGATCATCTCAACGTGCGGATGAAATGCGCGGGACAGACCTTTACCGTGACGCTGCGCGACTCTCTGGGCCGCACGCAGCAGATCACCGTGACCTCAGAATCCTCAGGCTCTTCTGATTCCTCGGGCCACTCAAAGTCGGGCCACTCAGGCTCACGCGGCGACTCAGACGGCGGCTCAGACTCAGACTCCTCAGATAACTGAGTCTGGCGCTTGCCTAGGAGGAGGCGCTATTGAGCGCCAGCGCGGCGCGAATGAGCCCTACATGGGAGAATGCCTGCGGGTAATTGCCGAGAAGTTCCCCGCTCGCTGGCTCCACCATCTCGCTCAACAGCCCGGTGGGGCTTGCGTAGTCGAGCAATTGCGCATGGAGAAGACGCGCTTCCTCCTCGCGTCCCTGCAGGGCCAGGTTCTCGACCAGCCAGCAGGAGCACAACAGGAAGACGCCTTCCTCGCCGCCGACACCGTCATCAAAGTGACGATAGCGATAGAGCAGCCCGTGCGCGTCACGCAATGTCTCCATCACGACCTTCGTTGTCGCGATACAGCGCGGATCGGTCGGCGGGAGAAAGCCGACCAGCGGGATCATCAGGTTGGCGGCGTCAGGCGCGACAGTCTCATACGATGCGCGGAATGCGCCGGTCGCTGCGTCTACTCCGCGCCGCAGGATCTCGTCGCGTATCGTGACGGCAGCCGCCTCCCACTCGTCGAGCGCGACATCCCAAGCAAACCGCCGCGCCAGTGTGACGCCACGGTCGAGGGCGACCCAGCACATCACTTTGGAGTACACGAAGTGTTGTGGCTCTGACCGGATCTCCCAGATGCCCTGATCTGGCTCGCGCCAGTGCTCCATGACGGTATGCACGGTGGCGACGATGAGATTATGCAGCCACGGCTCCGGCGGCTGTTCGCGATAGAGACGCTCGACGCAATCGAGCCACTCTCCGTAGATATCGAGCTGCGCCTGCCCCGCCGCGCCATTGCCGACACGCACCGGGCGGGACCGGCGATAGCCCTCCAGGCTCTCAACCTCGAATTCGGGCAGGTCGCGCGCGCCGCGAATGGAGTAGAGCGGGCGCAGCTCGAAGGGATCATGACGTTCGCGGCGCTCCAGCCAGTCCACGAAGGCGACCGCTTCGTCGCGGCGGTCGAGCGCCAGCAGCGCCTGAGCGGCGAACGCGCCGTCGCGCAGCCAGACGTAGCGGTAGTCCCAGTTGCGGCTGCCGCCGATACGCTCAGGCAGCGAGGTCGTTGGGGCGGCCAGAATCGCGCCGGTCGGAGTATGTGAGAGCAGTTTCAGGGTGATCGCGCTGCGGACAACCCGCTCGCGGTCGGGGCCAGCATACCGGACGCCCGCCGACCAGCCCTGCCAGAACTGGCGCGCGCGCTCGTAGTCAGTGGCATAGGTAGGCGCCAGTGAGGCGCGGTCTGGCTCTGTTGCGGCCTCGTGAGACGTGAGCGGCCAGAGCGCGCAGGTGAGCGCCTGGTTCTGGTCAAGCTCAATTGGCCCAAGGGTGGAGCAGCCGGAATCATCACGCTTCTCGAACGCCGCAGATGGAGCGTCGGCCGCCAGGAGGAGCGTCTCAGCGCCGACCGCGATGGCGAGCCCCTCTGGGCGCGAAGTCACCGAGGCCGCTGCGCGGCCATAGTCCGCCGACGCCTTCAAGCGCAGGCGCAGCATCACAGGCCCCTCGAGCGCGCGCGCCTGGCGCAGCAGGCGTGGATGCGCTTCTGCGGACGGGCCGATGGCGAAGAAATCGGTCAGCAGAACACGACCAGTCGAGAAGGCGAGTTCCGTCTCGAGCATCGCCGTCCCGTCCACATAGCGCTGGCCGAGCGGCGCTGGCGGCTCCCCGCTCGTGGCGTCGACAAGATCGAAGAAGCCACCCACCTGCGCGTCGAGTAGGCGCGCGAAGAGTGGGGCGCCGTCAAACGCGGGAAGGCACAGCCAGTCGATGGAGCCGTCATCGGCGATCAGGGCGGCGGTATGGCTGTCGCCAATGAGACCGTAGCGCCGCAACGGCAGATAACCGCGCGCGTCAGGATCCCTTTGCGCGCCCGCGTTATCGTGCGCCGCCACTGGTATGTTCCTTCTGCTGGGAGGACTCCTGCGCGACGACCGCGAGCGCCTCCACCCAGAGCTTGTAATGCTGGTCGAAGCGCTTGGCGGAGAAGCTCCGTCGCAACTTATTTACCACGAGGAATGAGAGCGCCAGCGCGATCAGCCAGCCAACAACGAGCAGATAGGCGAAATATGAGGCGTCAGTGGCGCCCATCGCCGCTAATCCATCGAGCGGCGAACCAAAGGTCTGCTGAAAGAAATAGACGGAGAGCGCGCAGGATGTCACATTGAGCAAGATGAACGTCAGCGTGAGTGAGGAGATATAGCTGAATGTCGGCAAGTCCTTCTTGAAGCGCGTGCGGATGACGTTCATGCCGGATTCCCACATCAGCTCCGTGAAGGCGCCCTCTTCGAAGCGGCGACGGATGTAGGCGGCGATGCGCACGGTCGAGTCGTATTGTGAGGCGACGAACACCGCCAAGATGGTATTGAGCACGACGGGCGCAAAGAAGATCACCCAGTTCTGGCGCTCCAGGCCAAACGAGATGAACGCTACAGCGGCGGTAAAGGCGATAGTCACTGTCTGCGCCGCGACCAGCGAATTCGAGTTGATTTCATCGCGGAGGCCAGTGTATTCAGCGACGAGCACATCTTGTGAGGAAGGGTCAGACGGGGGATGCGAGATCATGACAAACTCCGGCGGAACAGATTAGTGAGTGAGGGCCGCTCGCGCTGCTCATTTGGGGGGCGCCTGGCTTGTCATAGAGACGTGGCCAGGCGCTATGTAGTCTAGCGAGCGCGCCGCGTAGTGTCAATGCGCCTCACGGGCGCCGACGTCTGAACCTGGCAGCGGAGCAGCCACCTGTTCCAAGCAGATGGCTGCTCTCTGGTGTGGGCCCGCGCGCGAACTGAAAAGGGCTGCGCCAACTAGGCGGAATGGGTGAAAATGCTCTGCGGGAGGAAAGCGCCCACTATCCAATGCGGCGCGTCCACGATCTCGCAGATCTTGAGGTCCACCGCCACACTACAGAGCATGTACGCCTCGCTACGCTCCAGCCCGTGCGTCTCCTGCAGATGGGCGATGATATGGCGAACGGCCTCACGCGCCGCCTCATGCAGGTCAGGCCCGATGCCCTCACAGGCATAGTAGGGTCCCGTGTTCGTCCGCGCGGCGACTGGGCCAGCGGTGAGAAACTGTGGCTCGGCGACGGTGAAATCGCGCCGGACCGTCAGCCGCACGGTGGCGCGCATCGGCGTTTCAATCGCCGTCCCGCAAACCTCGCCGTCCCCCTGCGCGGCGTGACCATCGCCCATTGAGAACAAGGCGCCCTCCACCTCGACCGGCAGATAGAGCTTCGCGCCGCGCGTGAGGTGCTTGGTATCCAGATTGCCACCATGGCGATAGGGCGGGATGGTGGAGAAGGCTCCCGGAGCCGCCGGGGCCAGGCCTATCTCGCCACAGAATGGCTCCAGCGGAATCTGTATACCTGAGGCGAACTCAGCCCAGCCGTCGCGCAAGCGCCAGAGTTTGAGCGCCGGATCTGGGAACTCGTCGGCGAGCAGTCCGAATCCAGGGATGAGCGCGGTCCAGCCCCACTCCGCCGGTTGCAGCTCCAGAAACTCGATCTCCAAGGTGTCGCCTGGATGCGCGCTCTCGACGAAGATCGGCCCATTCACCTGATCCACACGCGAGAAGTCGAGCGCGCCGATGGTGGCGACGGTCGCGTCGGGCGTGATCTGTCCACAGGAAGCGTCCAGCAGATCAAAGCTGATCGTGTCTCCTGAGGAGACCTGCGCCAGGGGAGCAATGCTATGATCCCAGGCAAGATGCCACTGGTCCCGCGCCACATGAATCGTGCGTTGTGTCTGCGCCATGACGGTTACGCTCCTTGCTCTCGTGCGGCTCTCACGCACCTCTGTGGAGGCGCTTCCTCTGAAAAATGAGGCCTGCCGCCACTCTACCACCTCCGCGCGAGGACAAGATGGCTGGCGAGATGGGCGCGCACGAGCCCTATTCGGCTATGAGACGAGACAAAGATCAGGCGCAGTGGCTACACATGCGGCCCTAGATAGCCCTTGACACGGGGAGCGTTGCGGAGGAGTACGGGATTCCCGTATTCATTTCTCTGGCTTGATCGAGTATCCTGTAATAGGTGATCTGCAGGCAGGGAGGTCTGCGGGCGGATGTGGTTCGCCATTTCCACACCATCACGAGCGACGCACGGAAGCGGATGAGGTCGGCAAGGACGCCAAGAGCTCGTGGATGTCAGCGCTCGCCATTGATGTAGCGCTGCGAAGAAGAAGCCTGTTGGATGGAAGAGCGTCCATAGACGTTTCGACGCCAATCTGACAGCGAGCGATTCATGCCATCCTGTCGCCGCGTCCGACGTAGGCAGTGCGAGCGGGTCGTCACACAGCCGCCTACTTTGCGCGTCATGCGCAAGTTGTTCCTGACTGACCGCAAGCGCCGATATGCCTTCCATGCTTCAGATTAGCCGCTGACATTAACTGGCATTAACCGGCTCAACGTCAACGCTCAGGAAGGAGACGCAACATGCAACCCACGTACCCGGACCGGACACCGGATCAGAGGTTGGACCGGACCCCAGAACAAACCACAGACCCAGCGCCTAGCGCGCCGCCCGATGATGGTTACCAGCCAACGGAGCCTGTCCGGCCTGTGGCTTATGAAGAGCAACCAGCACGGGCCGTTCCTGTCGAGCCGGAGCTGCGCGCTCCCGTCGTCACCCGCGCCCACCGCGGCGCGACGATTGTCTGGTTCGTCCTCGGCATCGTCGAGGCGTTGCTGATCATACGCGTGGTCCTCAAGGCCCTCGGCGCGAACCCAGCGGCTGGTTTTTCGCAGCTTATCTATAGCGTGACGGCGCCGCTTGTTCTCCCCTTCCAGGGCATCTTCCCGACGCCAGCGACCTCAAGAAGCGTGCTCGAACTCTCGGCGTTGGTCGCCATCGTCGTCTATGCGTTGATCGCCTGGGGCATCGCGCGCCTAATCGCCATCCTCGACCCAAGGCAAGACCCGAACGCGATCTAAACGGCGCTAGGCGACCATACACAGGGAGAGGCAGCGGCTGACAAGCATGAGTCTCGCCAGAGCGCTCATGTTTTGTTGGCCGCTGCGCTACCAGAAGCCTCGCTTCAGCGAGGCGCTCTCAATCACGACGTGGCCATCCGCTGATCTTGCCGCACACGAGCCATTGCACGCCGCGCCCAGGGCGTGTAGCGCAGATGCGGCGGCGCCAGCGGCAGCAGATGGCGGATAGCCGTCGCGGCTCCCGCAAAGACACGCTGACGGGCCGGTCCCCAGGTGTAGCCGTACAGTTCGCGTAGCCGTGGCGGTAAAAAGCCAATAGTGAGTTGCTCGCCCAGGGGCTGGACGAGCCGCACAGGAGCGGGAACCGGTAAGTACAGCAACTGGCGGGCGAGAACACGGGCCGCCGGAGTCACGGCCAGCGCTGGGCCAGTCAACATAGCGCCGACATAGGCCTCGAAATCCTCCAGTGAGGCAGGCAACGTCTCGCGCGGCAGCCCCAGCAACAGGGCCATGCGCCTGGTTTCCTCATAATACTGGCGCTGTTCCGCGCGCGACAATGGACCGACGAGCAGGGGATAGATCGCCAGCGCGCTATCCACGAGCGTGGCGTGGACCCAGAGGAGCAGCTCAGGGTCCTGGGCGCGGTACTGGGCTTCCGCAGAGTAGTGGCCTGCCGTCTCCCCAAGCGCGCCGGCCACTCCTTTGTGCAGGCGATTCACGTGACGCGCGATGTCGTGCGCCTCGTCGCGGCTGCCGAAAGCGAGGATCTGGGTAAACTCGACGGTGCGGAAGGAGCGTCCGAGCGGATCGTGCAGGAAGCTGCTGTGCTGGAGGACGCCAGCCGCGACCAGTGGATGCGCCAGTTGCATCAGCACCGCCCGCCCGGCGCCAAGCAACACCACGTACTCGCGCGCGATACGCCAGGTAACGCTATCGGGGCCAGCATAACCATCTGTAAAGCCGTCGGTCGGCTCTGCGCCATTGCCTGGTGGCGTTGATGTGGAATCACTCTCAATAAACACTCTTGGCCGCATGGGATCATCCCTGAATAAATGTGGAATGGCTACCTAGACCAGGGTCAGCCAGATGAACACGACATGGGCGCCAGCCGGTCGTCCATCTTGTATACTCATACCACTCTTACCTGATGAGGCGCACGCTCCGCAGGCACACGCGTGCGCCTCCGCTCGCATTGGCGGCGATCAGATCGGGCAGATGTGGAATTGGATGGGCGTGCGCTCGTCTGGCGCTAGTCGCGCGCCGCATACCAATCCAGCACACGTAAGGCGCGCAGCGTGTTCCACCGGCTCGGCTGGCCCTCGCTCTCGCCCATCTCGACCGGCATGACGCCAGGGTATTGCGTATCGAGCGGCCACTTGCCGTCGGCTCCGCGCTTCAACGCGACCAACTCGATGGCCTCGGCCACGCGCTTGTCCGGCGTGACGCCTGCTCTGCGCAAGTATTCGAGTCCCCGCAGCACGTCGTAATGCCACCACGTCGGGAAGGCGAAGCGTGTAAACACAGTGCTGCCCTCGCGGTCGCGCTCGATCACCTCACCGGTGGACCGGCGGCGCAAGAGGCGGCGCTCGAGCAGGTATTCCTGTCCACGCAGGCGCGCCTCCGTCACTGCGGCGCTACCTCCGTCGGCCAACTCGTATTCGAGCAGGGCTTCCAGCACGCAGATCGTGGTATTGAACGACGAGCGCGTCGAGCCGTTTTCGGCCTCGCAGTTCCAGCCGCCGTCGGACAGTTGCTCACGGAGAAGGCGATCAATGATCCGCTGCACATCCTGGCCGAAATAGGCGCCGCTCGCCGCCACCTGCCCGTTGATGCACGGCTCGACCTCACCAGCGAAGAATGGAGCGCCTTCGAAATCTTCTCCTCGCCACGCGCCATCCAGGTCCCATCCCCGCCATTTCATGCCGTCGCGGACGCTGCCCACCGCGCGCCGCGCCTCGTCGCTGGCGGGATCAAGCCCCATCTCCCGCAGCAGCGTCAGGACGTGCATCGTGGAGTCCCAGCCACGGTTCCACGCCGCGCCAGCCCACGACCCGTCGGGCGCCTGGAGGGCAAGCAGTTGCGCGCCCCAACCCTCATGCCCGACTTTCGCGCGCTCGGCTGCGACCTCCTCGGCAGGCGCATCGGTGAGGTCGCGCATCGCCTGCCAGCGAATCGCGGGATCTGAATCCAACAGCCACGCGACGACCGAACTCTCTGGCGTCTGGTTGTGCTGTTTAGGCGAATTGGTCGGCATTTGCTGGCGCTCCTTCCCTCGATGACGAGATAGTGTGGGTGGCCAAATCGGCCTGATACCCATTCTCTCTCGCCGTCATAATGTGGCGCCCACCCAGACCAATGCCTACGTCCGCTAAATGGGAGCGTGAGTTCGCCTTTTTCCAACATCTCAGATGAGCCTAGATGAAGCGGGATGAACCGCCGGACCTATGCCAGCAGCCCATCCCGCTTAATTTCAGCATTGCTTCGATGCGAGCACTAATTGGTCTGTTTGGGCGTCAGCGCGAAGCCCGGCAGCCACCAGCTCACGGCGGCGCGTTCGCCCCCGTCCGTCATGGTTCCACATGCTGAAATATTGGGCGCTCGCGCAGCTGAGTTGTCCGCGCCGATACGTCTCTGCGCGCCCCAATTGGTGTCAAAATTGGTGTCAATTTTCGCCGTACTATGCGCCTACAGAGCGGACGCCCCGCCGCGTTAGACGTGGTCGCACGGTGTGGCGAGCGCCGCCTCGTCGAGATACCACCGCTTCGCTCCCGATTATGCTACCGCCTAGGGTACCGCCGCCATGCCAAGATGGCTGCGCCGTGACCTCGCACGCGCGTAATCGTCCAAGCATTTAAACGTTAGCAAGACTGCCCGCCGTTGCCACGGTCGGCTGATCTCCGCATAAGGGAAGCTGGCTAATTCTTCGTTCGTACGCCTGGAGGAGTCGAGGAATCATTTCGTAAACGCGCTTCCTCCGGCGTGCAAGCCGCTCGATGGGTGAGGTCTTGTGCGAATGGAGGAGGACTGCTATACAGTAAGGGCGCCGAATTGCGGCGCTGGCTGAGTAGCAGGGAGGGAGAAGCCAACGGAGCGCATGGTATCTGGTTATCTGCGCGCATGGACAACACGAAAAGCCGCCTGAGAGCTGACGATTGGTCCCGCTCACTCTCAGGCGGTGGAGACAGACCAGCGCCACGCCGGCGAACCGGCTTGGACCGGGCTGCTGCGCCAATTTTACGCGAAAAACGCGCTGAGGCAAGCTCTCCCGGACCCATGGCTGATTCCTGCGTGACAACGTGGTGAATGAGGAGAGCCGTTATGTCGAACACGTTTCCGCCTGCCGCCCCACACGATTCCGCCGGAGACGACGCCCGCGCCACGTCGTCCACCAGCTCACCGCAGCAGGAGCGCGCGCAAGCTTCATCTGACTTCTTGCGCGAGGGGCGGCCGCGACCAGCCTATACCACGCCACTCGACATGAGCGCCGAGATGGAGGCGCTTTCAACGCTGCCCACTGGCGCCGCACGGGGAGTGGCGCGCTCGCAGCCCACCGTCTCGCGTCCAGCCGTCATGAACGGTGAGCTGGGCGTGTTCGTCCCACTGAGCGCCCTCCATGAAGGCGTCGGTGTCGCCGAGCCGCTCGATCCGGCCGCCCTTGATGATGCAGGCGAGGCTGGCGTGGAGGACGCCTACGATCGCGAGACGCCCGTGATGCCGGAGGATTGGTATCAGGCGCAAGTCGCGCGCCAGCCGGTGGTATCCTCTGGCCGCTGGGGCGTTGATAGCCAGGATTTCACCGATTCTGGGTCGCTCGACGCTGGGCGTCTGGCGCGGCGCAACGCCGGCAAGGCATGGAGCCGCCTCCTGCGCCTGGGACAGCCCGCCACCCTGCGGCAGCGACTCGGCGGGCTCGCGATCGCCGCTGTCATCTTGGTAACATTGCTGAGCCTCTTTACCGCCCTCATTCTCACGGTCTGGCCAGGCGGCGTCGCGGGCTGGCCGCCGTTCTCCGGCGTGCGGTTGGGTGGGGCGACCTCCACCACTGGGACGAGCGGGTCACAACAGCCGATCATCCCGCCAGCCGGATCCGCCGCGATCTCCTTCACGCTCGCCTCGCAGACGGTTCAGCCCAACGCCTCCTTCGCCTTGAACGGGCAGTCCGTCTCGGGCAGTTCGACCCAGAGCAGCGGAACCATCGCGTCGTTCTGGGTGCGCGAGACGGAGGCCGACGCCGTCCCAGCGGGTTTTGCCTTGCGGATCACGAATAGCAGCGGTGGGACGGTCACCAAGAGCAATTGGTATCCCAGCGCCGGCGGCTATTCTTGCGTTGACCCGATCTCCTTTACTCTGCCTGCCGGCGCGTCGCAGGACCAGCCGTGCGCAGTCAGCGTCAACAATGCCACCAGCAACACCACGATCCCAGCGCACACGCTGAAAGGCGCGGTGCCAGGTCTCTCAGGCGTGACCTTCGATCAGACCGTTCCACTGGTGGGCAACGGACACTATCAGGTGCGCCAGCAGGATTGCGCGGCGGCGACGCAGGCCGCGCACAACGCCGGCGCGTCCTGGGCGCAGCAGTGGATGAGCCAGCAATCGCTGCCTGGCGGCCAAGCCTGGGCGTACGCTGGGGCGCAGGTGTCCTACGCCAGCGATTCGTGTCCGGTCAACCAGTACATTGCGAGCTTTCAGGCGACGACCGCGGTGACGGCGCGCAATGTGCGCTATACACCGGGCGTGGCCGTCTCGCAGGCGGCGGCGCGGCTCGACGCGGCGCTGCCCGCGGGCTATACCTGGAAGGCGAACTCCAAGACCAGCTGCTCTCCACATCAGAACGGCGTCAGCGGCGCGACGGTGACGGTCGCCTGCGCGGTGTCAGGGCAGGCGATCTTCAGTTGGACCGACTCGATGGGGAAGCAGCTCATCACCGCCTTGTCGGGCAAGTCGGTGGCCGATGCGGAGGCGATCTGCAACACGACGCCTGGTATCGCCACCAACTCCTGCCATATTCTGCTTGGCGATGGCGCGACCACGGTGCCGACAGAGGCCACGAAGGTCAAGGTGTATCCCGCGAACCCCTGATCACTTGCCTACCTGGTGGCCGCTGAGCCTCTTGCCTGGTTCATCAGCGCGTTCATGGGGCCATTCTGGAGCGAATTGATCTCGCCCCAGGACGGCCTACTGGCGCACTTCTCTTCAGGGTGGCTCAGGGCTGCTTGACCTGAATCGTGACGTCCTTCGCTGCGTCGGGGAGGATGGTCGCGTTGTCGCGCAACGTGATGACGCAGGTGTTGGGCTGAATACCTGGCGCGCTGTTGCAGGCGGCCAGCGCGTCGTCCTTGCTCTTGCTCAACAATTTCGCGGCGAGATCGGCTTTGAGCGCGTCGGTCCAGACGTAGACCGCCGTGCCTGCGGCAGGGCAGGCGAGCGTGACCTTATTGCCGCTGCTCCCCTTCACCGTCACCGAGCATGAGGACGGGTCCCCACTGCGCCAGGAGTAGCCGCCGGGCAGGCGCCCGCTGACCTGCGATTTGGCGAGGCTCTGCGCCGCCGCTGGGTTGTAGGTGTTGTTACTGGCGGTGGTGACACTGCTGGCGGTAAAAGTGAACGGACTCGCCTGTTGCTGTCCGACGGGACAAGAGTCGTTGCTAAAGGCGGTATTTGGCGCGCTCTTCGCCCATTGCCATCCACCAGGAATGGATTGACCCGCCTGCCAGGAGGCCGCCCAGGCGACGCCTTGGGCGTTCTTGGTGTCGTTGAGCGCCGCCTGACAATCTGCGGAGGTCACCTGATAGGAGCCATTGCCCTGTAGCGCGGCGGGCTGCGTATACGTCACATTGGGTGAACTGCTCGCCGTGCCGGCGATGGTGCCGGCGGGAAGCGAGGAGGGGCTGGAGGCGCTGATGAAGCAGGAGTAGTTCGCCGAAGCGCCCTGCACCAGATAGATATTGCGAGGGTTACAGGAATAGCCACCGCCACTGAAAGCGTAACTCGAAACGCTCCAGTCACCGGGCCCGTTATTGACTACGTGAATTGTGCCAGAGAGCGCGGTCTGCGGGATCTGGCTCGCGGACGCCTGCTTGCTGAAGGTCTGGCTCGCGCTATAGGTCTGTCCGGTGATGTCGCAGCCGCTGGGACATGAGGTCACGTCGTTGGTGAAGGTGAGGCGCTGGTTCGCAGCGGTGAAGGTCACGACTGCGGCGGTGTTCGCGATTGGCGCGCTAGCCGTTGCGGTCACAGAGGGCTGGCCGCCGGCGAACTGAGTCGCCACTGAGCCTAGCGGCGGAGCCGGGAGATGCAAAGTGCGCGAGAGCGCGACATATCCGGCGCCGAGCGCGAGCAGGAGAATGAGCAACGCCGCCACAAGCGCGCGACGGAGGGTACGCCGGTTGCGTGGCTGCGTGGATGTTGGCTCGTCGGGTGGGATAGAGACGCTCGGGGTGTTCCCGGTGCTGCGCCGCAGGAAATCATCGTAGGTATAGTCTGGAGGCGGCGTCAGGACGGGCTGGCCGGTCGTGCGTGTCGACGGCGAGACAGCGCGCGACGGCGCGGTGGATGGGTAGTATGGCGCAGAGGGCCGTGGCGGGCGGGTCACGCGCGGCGAGGACCTGCCTGAAGGCTCGCCGACATCGGCGTCGGGAAAGGCCACATCCGCGCCCAAGTCGAAGATATTGGCTGGAGCGGAGTCCACGCCGCCCACACCAAACGCGACGTCACCGCCGCGCGGCTCCATGGCGTCGACCTGAGCGTCGGGCGATGTGGCAGGTGGCCGACTTGCTGTCTCGCGCGCCTCGGCATCGGCAGAGCCCGTGTCGTCATCACGGTCCAACTCGAACCACGGCCCCTGTCCCCAATTCTCCACAGCACACTCCTTTGTTGCGCATTGCTGTCTCACACTCCACCGCTGGGTCGTCCACCAATGGTCAGCGCGATCATCCGCTTGGTCATGGGCGCGCCGCTTTCTCGCCCAAGCGATGTCCGCTCGTCTGCTACACCTACTTCAGCGCAAGAGCCATTCCTCTCGCGCGTCAGGGGCGCGGCTTGAGAGGCTCGCGCCACACCGGGAACAGACCGTGCGCGGAACTCCGGACTCATCGCGTGTCACCTCAATCTGATGTCCGCCAGGCTGGGCCTCGCAGAGACGTTCGAGCATGCGCGAGCGCTCCTGCGCGGCCGTCTGGAGTTGTTCAAGCTCCAACGCGAGTGCCCATGGAGCGCCCTCCTGCTGATCTGACTGAGTGGCTTGACCATCAGATGGCGCTGCTGTTGGCATAGGACACCCCTGAGAGATCCACCCGCGAATCATGCTGGCTATCTCCTCCTCACTCACGTGCTTCGCGGTCGCTCGCTCCTGGGGATGGGAGGCGAAGTAGGCTTCTTGCAGGCTTCGGTAGACGGCGTCACGCCGCTCGAAGGCCTGTTCACGAAGCAGCAGGTAGTCCTGAAAGAGCTGTTCGGTCGGCGAAAGGGCAGATGGCGCATGCTGCAGGAGCCGTCCCGCGCGTCCGGCCACGGCTTGCCGCTGGTCGCGCTGCATGGGTAAAGGCGCCCCGTCGTCGCCGACTCCTGGCCATGGCGTCTGTTTGTTTGTGGCGGCGGTGGTATGTTCCATCTCGCTGGTGAGCGCTCGCAGGCGCTCGCGCACGGTCTCCCACCAGGCGAGGTTGAGATCCATGCCAGGGCGATGCTGGGTGAATTGGGGATCGGGGAAAGCAGGAGTATGGAAACGGAGCAATGTGCGCTCTTCCCAGGCGTCCTCTTCGTTTCCACCAGGGGTGGGGACGACACACCAGACATGGAGATAGCGGTCCAGCGGTTTGTACGAGGCGATGCGAATGGACTGGATATAGACATTGGGTGGCAGTTCCACTACCGTCGCGAGCTGGAGGACACGAAAGAGGTCAGGCGAGAAGGGCTGCGACGCGGCCTGGAGCGTCAGCCGCCAGACCAAGCGCTCCAACTCGCCCGAGATCGCGTAGAGTTTCTGCTCAGGTGACTGGTCCGCCTGTTGCGCCATCTGGTCTCGGTCCCTCTTCGTTGCTCTGCTCTCGTGTCTCGGATCCATCTCTCACACCTATACGGGCCGGTTGGCGATAGTTTAGCACAAGACGGCTGTGCGGTTGGATACGCCGGTACAGAGGCGTTTCCGCGCTGGCACGGCGCCATCGTTCGGCCAGCAATCCATTGGCCTGGGTGTTTGTCGCAATCGACGCGGCGTTCTCATCGAGTTGTAGCGACTGGAAAAACAAAGGGACAACTCGAGTAAAGAGAGGACAACCGCCAGCTATACGGTCTCAGCGCAACGACATGAGGGCGTTTGAAATAGGGGTGAGGCTGAGAGGGTTCGACTCCCCGACCTTGGGTGTAGGAAGCCGATCATTTCCTTCGTATGCGCAACAGTGGAGCGCATAAAATCGCGAAATCGGATGATCCTCTCTCATGCGGTCCCACTTCGTTTCACTCATCTAGCGCGCTACCCACTTTAGCGTCCACTCAAGCGTGCAGCAAGAGCCATCTCGTTCCATTCTCCTCACAAGGACCCCCTATGGGGGATCCAGTTGCGTGTGCAGCCCTGTCTGGGGCTACCACATCGGCGTGTGACGTTAAGAAGAGATAAAGGGACCACAGTCTGTTCTTTCCCTTCCCGTGATAGAGTGCGTCCATGCCACAGCATCCAACGCCCACCGCTCCACCACCCCTCGCCACACTGGAGGTGGTGCTCGAGCGAATTACCTACGCCAGCGAAGAGACCGGCTATACGGTTGCGCGCGTCAGCGCGCGGGGCAGTGGGACTGATCTTCTCACGATCGTAGGCAATCTGCTGGGAGCGCAGCCGGGCGAGAGCCTGCGCCTGCAGGGGCGGTGGAAGAGTCATCCCCAGTACGGCAAGCAGTTTGAGGTGGCAAACTACACGACCGTGCTCCCGGCGACGCTGCAGGGCATCCGCCGCTATTTGGGGTCCGGCCTCATCAAGGGTATCGGCCCGAAGATGGCTGAGCGCATCGTCGCCCACTTTGCCCTGGATACACTGCGCGTTATCGAGGAGGAGCCCGAGCGTCTCATTGAAGTTCCGGGACTGGGGCCCAAGCGCACGGCCAAGATCAGTGCCGCCTGGGAAGAACAAAAAGCCATCAAGGAGGTCATGGTCTTCCTGCAAGGGGTAGGCGTCTCGACGAGCCTCGCCGTACGCATCTACAAGACGTATCAGGACAGCTCCATCTCAGTCGTCAAGAATGAACCGTATCGCCTGGCCAGCGATGTGTGGGGCATTGGCTTCAAGACAGCAGACAAGATCGCGCAGAGCCTGGGCGTCCCGCAGGACAGTCCGGAGCGCATGAAGGCCGGGCTGCAGTACACCCTCTCGGAGGCCAGCGACGAAGGCCATTGCTATCTCCCGCAGGAGACCCTCATCGCAGACGCCGCGCAGATCCTCAGCGTAGATAGCGCCCTCATCCAGCCAGCGTTAGAAGCGCTCATCACCGACGGTGGCGTCATGCGGGAGCGACTCACAACGCAGAGCGTGCACGAGCCTGAGGAGAATGCCTCTGTTGAGGCCGTGTATCTGTTACCCTTCTATCGCGCCGAGGTTTCGTTGGCAAATGGGCTGCTACGGCTATTAGGCGCGCCATCGGACCGGCTCGCCTCCTTCCAAACAGTGAACTGGGAATCGGCGCTGGGCTGGCTGAGCGAGAAGACTGGGGCGACGCTCGCGCCAGAGCAGGTGGAGGCGGTGCAATTGGCGCTCACGAGGCAGGTCGCCATCCTCACCGGCGGACCTGGCTGCGGCAAGAGCTTCACCGTGCGCTCCATCGTCGCCTTGGCGCGCGCGAAGAAGGCCAAGATCATTCTCGCCGCTCCTACCGGACGCGCCGCCAAGCGCCTGGAGGAGTTGGCTGGGATGGAGGCAAGCACGCTGCATCGGCTGCTGCAACTCCGTCCTGGCGGCGACGCCGCCTTTGACCGCGAGCATCCCCTCGACGCCGATCTGGTGGTCGTCGATGAGGCCAGCATGCTGGATGTGTTGCTCGCCAACACGCTGGTCAAAGCCATCGCTCCCGGCGCACATCTGCTGCTGGTCGGTGATGTGGATCAGTTGCCCAGTGTCGGCGCAGGAGAAGTCCTCCGTGACGCGCTGGAATCCGACGCCATCCCCAGCGTGCGCCTGACTCACATCTTCCGTCAGGCGCAGCAGAGCGGGGTCATCACCAACGCCCACCGCATCAACGCTGGACAGGCGCCACACACCAAGGACCTATCAGACTTCTTCCTCTTCGCCGAGGAAGACGCCGAGCGGGTCGCGGAGTTGACGGTCGAGCTCGTCGCTCACCGGATTCCGAAGCGCTTTGGGCTGGACGCCCGTCGGGAGATCCAGGTGCTCTGCCCCATGCATCGCGGCGCGGCAGGCGCGGGTGTCTTGAATGAGCGACTGCAGGAGGCGCTGACCCCTGCCAGAGAGGGATTGCCTGAGCGCCGCTATGGGGGACGCGTCTACCGGGTCGGCGATAAGGTGACGCAGATGCGCAACAACTACGACAAGCAGGTCTTCAACGGCTCGGTCGGTGTAGTCACGGCGATCTCACTGGAGGAGCAGCAGGTGCGCGTGCGTATGGATGAGGGTGAGGAGATCCTCTATGCGTTCGATGAGCTCGATGAGCTGACGCACGCCTACGCTATCAGCATCCATCGCAGCCAGGGCAGCGAGTATCCCTGTGTCGTCATCCCCCTCACCACGACCGCCTGGCAGATGCTGCAGCGCAATCTCCTCTACACCGCGGTGACCCGCGCGAAGCGGCTCGTGGTACTGGTCGGGAGTCGCCGTGCACTATGGAAGGCGGTGCAGACCGTGGGCGCGGGCAGGCGCTATACCGCCTTGGCGCAGCGGCTTCAACGATAGGCGTCGCTATTGCTCGGTCCCTCCGAAGTATTGCTCCAGGTATAAGGGTAGCTGTTTCTCTGCTTGTCTGCTGGCTCGCCCTAGCGGCGACGAAAGCATCAACCAACGAATTACAAATCTGTTGCCGTCTGTTCGTCAGCATTCGTGGAGATCCAACAATGGCATATTTCCGAGCGTGAAAGTGGCGCTCAGTTCGTCCTTGGTCGTCTACGGTTGTCGGCGTTGGGGTCAAAAATGGGGTCAAGCCACGTCAACGGGGCGGTTATGCCCACAGCGGTTTAGCAATGCGCAGCGCTCAATTCACCTTCGTTCAAGTTGGTACACGAAGCCTTTTAAATCAGCCGTCTCTCAAGTGCTGTAGTTCAGGCGCGTTCAGCAAAGGTCATGTGCGTTGGCGTATCGGTTGGCGTAGAAGGTGCGTCATAGATAAATCAAGTTGACTTGCCCTCGGCTACCAGCATTGCGTCAA
>DATAOM010000167.1:0-9088 GCA_036265775.1 Ktedonobacterales bacterium
CGAGCTGATGGGTCGCACGCCTCTCGTCCGTCTGAACCATGTCGTTCCCTCTGGCGCCACCGTGCTCGCCAAGCTGGAGTCGTTCCAGCCAGGCTACAGCGTCAAGGACCGCATCGCCGTCAGCATGATCCGCGACGCCGAGGAACGCGGTGTCCTCAAACCCGGTGGGACGATCATCGAGCCGACCAGCGGCAACACCGGCATCGGGCTGGCGTGGGTCGCCGCCGCGAAAGGCTACCACTGCATCCTCGTCATGCCAGAGTCCGTGAGCGTCGAGCGCCGCATGGTCCTCAAGCGGTTGGGCGCCGAGGTCGTACTAACGCCAGCGCCCGGTCGCATGCCCGCCGCCATCGCCAAAGCGGAGGAGTTGGTCGCGGCCACGCCTGGCTCCTGGATGCCGCAGCAATTCGAGAACCCCGCCAACCCAAAGGTGCATCGCGAGACGACCGCCGAGGAGATCTGGAACGACACCGACGGACAGGTTGATATCCTGATCTCCGGCGTCGGCACCGGCGGCACGCTAACCGGCGTCGCCGAGGTTCTCAAGCCGCGCAAGCCAAGTTTCCGTGTGGTGGCTGTCGAGCCGACCGCCTCGCCGGTGCTCTCCGGCGGCCAGCCCGGCCCGACAAAGATTCAGGGCATCGGCGCAGGCTTCATCCCTGGCGTACTCGACACCAAGCTGATCGACGAGATCGTGCAGGTGACCGACGACGACGCCATTGCGATGGCGCGCAGGCTCGCCAAAGAGGAGGGCATCCTCGCCGGCATCAGCTCAGGCGCGGCGGCGTGGGCTGCGGCGCAGGTTGCGGCCAAGCCGGAATCCGCTGGCAAGGTGATCGTCGCCATCTTCCCCTCGGCGGCGGAGCGCTACATCAGCACCGCGCTCTTCGACGACGTCCGCGAGTAGGCTGGTAGAACAGGAGAAGGTGGTGGAGCCGCAGCCCTCAGCGCAGCAGGAGCGCGAGACGGCTCCGCTGCCACCTGACTGCGCCGAGAGCTATCTGACTGCCAACGGCGTGCGCCTACACTACGTGACGGCTGGCTCGGGTCCGCTCGTCTTACTACTCCACGGCTACCCGGAGTTCTGGTACAGCTATCGCTACCAGCTTCCCGCGCTGGCCTCAACTCATCGCGTCGTCGCGCTCGATCTGCGCGGCTATAACCTCTCGGACAAGCCGGCCAGCGGCTACGATATCGCCTCCCTTTGCGAGGATCTGCGCGGCGCGATCGAGGCGCTGGGGGAGCGTCAGGCGGATGTCGTCGGGCATGATTGGGGCGGCGTGCTTGCCTGGGCACTGGCGATACGCGCGCCGGAGTACGTGCGCCGCCTGCTCATTCTCAACGCGCCGCATCCCGCGACGTTTCAGCGTACGCTCTATTCGCCAAGCCAGTGGCTGCGTAGCGCCTATGTTGGCTTCTTCCAGCTTGAGGGTATCGCCGAGGAGGCGCTGTCTCGCGATGACTACGCGCTCATCCGGCGGACGTTTCGGGCGGCGGACCGCGAGCGCGCCTGGCTCACCGACGCCGATATCCAGCGCTATGTGGACGCCATCGCCCGTCCGGGGGCGCTGACCGCCGCGCTCAACTACTTTCGCCAGGTCGTGCGGCGTGGCCCGGGAGTCATCGGCCCGGCGCGCGTCATCACCGCGCCGACCCTGGCGCTGTGGGGCGAGCTTGATCCCTACCTCGGCGTCGAGTCGCTAAATGGCCTGGAGCGCTGGGTGGATGATCTGCGCGTTCAGCGCTTCGCCACGGCAGGTCATTGGTTGAACCAGCAGGAGCCTGCGCACGTCAACGAGGCCCTGCTGGAGTTCCTGTGCTGAAGAGCTATGTGCTATAACTCGTGGGGCGTTCGCCTGATCGGCCCATGCATCACAAGCCAGGACGCCAGCACCATGATTCGCACCGTCAACGTCACGCGCTACGTCACACCGCTACGCGAGGGTGGCTCGCTGCCGGCGATAGTCGAGGCGGACGACGATGGGCTGTACGTGTTGAAGTTCCGTGGCGCTGGTCAGGGTCCTCTCGCGCTGATCGCCGAGCTGGTCGCGGGCGAGATCGGGCGGCTGCTCGGACTCCCTGTGCCAGAGATCGTCTTTGCCAAACTCGACGGCGCGATTGGTCGCAACGAACCCGACTTCGAGATCAAAGACCTGATCGAGGCCAGCGTCGGGCTGAACCTGGGGCTGGACTTCCTGCCTGGCTCGCTGCCCTTTGATCCCGCGACGTCACAGCGCGTCGAGCCTGAGCTTGCCTCGGCCATCGTCTGGTTCGACGCCTATATCAGCAACGTGGACCGCACCGCGCGCAACACCAACATGCTCTGGTGGCACAAGCGCCTCTACCTGATCGACCACGGCGCCTCGCTCTACTTCCACCACAACTGGGGCGAGCCGCGCGTCCAGGCGCGCGCCGCGTTCAAGCCGATCAAGAACCACGTGCTACTACCGTATGCGTCTGACCTGCGCGCGGCGGACGAGGCGCTGGCTCCGCTGCTCACGCCTGAGGCGATGGCTGGAGTCCTGAGCCAGATTCCCGACGGGTGGTTGATCCCGCATGAGCGCTTCGCCGATGCGGGCGCGCAGCGCGCCGCCTATCTGGAGTACCTGACGGCGCGGCTGGAGGCCCCACGCCTGTTCGTCGAGGAGGCGGAACATGCCCGCGCGCAAAGCCTCCTATGATTACGCGCTGATCCGCGTTACGCCACTGGTCGAGCGTGGCGAGTGCATGAACGTGGGCGTCATCCTCTTTTGCCGCACGCGGGCGTATCTCGGCGCGCGCATCAACCTCGACGAGGCGCGGTTGCTGGCGTTCTTCCCTTTCGCCGTCATAGACGACATCCGCGCGCAGCTTCACGCCATCGCGAAGATCGCCGAGGGAGAGAAGGAAGCTGGCCCCATCGCCGCGCTCTCGCAAGCCGAGCGCTTCCACTGGCTCGTCTCGCCGCGCAGCACCATCGTGCAGCCCTCGCCGGTCCATTCCGGCCTCTGCGACGACCCCACTGCCGCGCTGGAGCATCTCTTCCAGACCATGGTGCTGTTGCCGCCTACCGCTGAGGACACGGCCTGAGCGAGGCATGATCCAACTAGCTGACGATGAATTGCCAGTCCAACGGCTTTGTCCAGGCGCCAGTGACTTCCGCATCTGAGGCTACACCGTCGGCAAATTCAGCCCTGGCGCCTGACCCACGGTGCGCGCCACTTCCGTGAACTGCGCATAGGTCATACCACGCGCTGGCGGTCCCCAGAACTTTCCGCCAACGATAGGCAGCGCGGCCAGCACGCGCGCAGCCACATCGGCGTCGGAGATGAGCGTACCAAGCTTGTCGTTCCACACGGCGAACTTGGCCCCCAACAGTTGCGCATCATTAGGCTGCAGATTCTGGGCGGGATTGCGCAGGTCAAAGATGGTGGGATCCCATCGCTCATAGAGCGTCCTGGTGTCGAGATAGTCGTTGTAAACGCCCGCCTTCGGCACGATGTAGAGGTAGGTGTCAATGGCGTTGACGACATGGTAGCCCTCGTGAACCAATTCGGGCGCGCTGGCGAAGGCGGTGTCCCAGACATCCATCACCACATTGGTGTGGATTGGCGTCGTCCCTTTCATCTGGGCGAGGCTGCCCCAGGCGTGGACAGTGTAGCCCTTGCCTTTGAGATAGTCGTCGCAGGCGTTGACGAACTGGCGGTAGGCCTCTCCCGCTCGTGCGTCATACTCATCCGCGCCGATATGGACGTCCCTGGAGTCGAACCAGGGCAGGAACTCGTCCCACAGACTCTTCACGAACGGCAGGGTGTTGGGATTTGACAGGTCAAGCAGCGATTTGTCAAGCGTCGGGCTAGCGAGATCGGGCCGGAATTGCGTCAGAGCCAGCGCGTGAGCGGGCACATCGATCTCCGGCGTGATGGTGACGCCATACTGCTTGGCGAAGTCTTGCAACTCACGCATGTCTTGCCGGGTGTACGCCCCATCTTTGGCGGCCAGGCCTGGAAACCGTGGGCTGGAGAGGCGGAAGGCGGCGTATTTCGTGGTCCAATCGGGACCGGTCCCTACGATGAGTTGGTTGTCGTTGAGATGCAGGTGGAAGTCGTTGAGCTTGAAGTATGACATGGCCCGCACGTATTCCTTGAGCTCGCTCAGCGGGAAGAATTTGCGGCCCACATCCAGCATGAAACCGCGCTCGTGGTAGCTGGGATAGTCGCGGGCGCTCCCGCGTGGGAGATGCGCCTTTGCTGCGTCACAAAGCAACATCTGGAGGATCGTGCGCGTCCCATAGAAGACGCCAGTGGCCGTCTGTGCGCGCAACTCCACCCTGTCGTTGATGGAGAGCGAGTACCCTTCGTCTCCCAGCGTCTGATCGGTTGTGGCGAGCGAGAGGAAGATGTCTCCTTGCCCCGCCGCGCTACTGGTGACGATAGGCAGGGTGTGTCCTGTGACGAGGGTGAGGTCTGTCGCGAAAATATGGGCAGTGTCTGCGAACTGGTCGCCAGTCGCCGTGTCCAGCACGATGCGCGAGGAGGGAATAAGCGCGAATGCGCCATTCTCACCATGCCATTCACGCAGGCTCGGAATCACCTGAGGTGGGGGATTCGTCTGGCTCTGTGTTGGCTGTGCCTGTTGTGGGCGTGCCTGGGACACGACAAGAAAGACGAGGCCAGCAAAGAGCGACGTCAGCACGAGCGCGACGATGGCGACGCTGGTGAAGCGCTTCACTATACGCAGCCTTCATGTATAGACGTGGATGCCAACCAAGATGTGTCCGGCGCATGGTACCGGTCTCAGTAAGCCCTGTCAACCGCTGGAGGATGCTCGTGGACCCCGCGCCATACTCGCCGGTAAGGTCCATCTAGTTGATCGCTCAGGGAAGAAGCTGCTGGCGCAGGAGCATGGTCAGCCAGGTCTCGTACTCGTCGGGCGTCCAGCCGCGCTGCCGCACCAGCATGTCGTAGATCTCGGCCATCGTCAGCGCGAGGAAGATCTCCGCCGCACGCTTGGCGTCAAGTTCTGGGCGCAGATCAGGCGCCATCTCCTCAATAAAGGCCGTGAGGTTCTTGCGCCGTCCCTCCAGCGCGACGACCAGTTCGGCGGCGGCCTCAGGATCGGCGCTCGCGGCGGCGTTGTAGATGCGGGTCAATGCGGCGCCAGTCTCCCACTGCCTGCGCGTCGCATGCGCGGCCAGCCCCAAGCGTTTCTGTGGGTCGGACTCCTCACGCGCCTGCGCATAGATGTCGCGCTGCCCCGACTCCTGATGCCACGCCTCGCGCATCGCCTGCAGAATGCCGCGTTTGTTGCGGAAGATGGCGTAGATCGTGCTGACGGCGACACCGGCCTCGGCGGCGATCATCTCGATAGTCGTCGCGTGATAGCCCTGCTCCAGAAAGAGTCTGCGTGCGGTATCCACGATCAGCGCTTGAGTCGCCAGCGCCTGTCGTTGCCGGTGCGTGATTTTCGGTTTGGACTTGACGTGCTCCATGTTCCCAGTATATCATACTTCTGTTGAGTATAGTGAGACTACATTGAGTGAAGGGGCGCGAGCAATGGCGGAGCTAGAATATCACGATACGATCGTGATCGGCGGCGGGCAGGCGGGTCTGGCCACCGGCTACTTCCTGAAACAGCAGGGGCGCGACTTCGTCATCCTCGACGCCAACGCGCGCATCGGCGACTCGTGGCGCAACCGCTGGGATTCGCTGCGCCTCTTCACGCCCGCGCGTTTCGACGGGTTGGTGGGCATGCCATTTCCCGCGCAGGACTACTCTCTTCCCACCAAGGACGAGATGGCGGATTACCTGGAAGCCTACGCCGAACACTTCCAGTTGCCGGTTCGCATCGGCGTCCGGGTGAACCACCTCACGCGGGAAGGTGAGCGCTTCGTCGTGACGGCTGGCGACAAGCGCTTCGAGGGCAACAACGTCGTGGTGGCGATGGCAACCTTTCAGCAGCCGAAGATTCCCACGTTCGCCAGCGAGCTCGACCCGAATATCACCCAACTGCATTCGAGCGCGTATCGCAGCCCGTCGCAATTGCGTGAGGGTGGCGTCCTCATTGTCGGGGCGGGAAACTCCGGCGCGGAGATCGCCACGGAGGTCGTGCGGACGGATCCCATCTGGCTCGCAGGCAGAGATGTCGGGCATATTCCGTTCCGCGTCGAGGGCGGCCTGGCGCGTCTGCTCGTGCGTCCGCTGTTTCGCGTCGTCTTCCACCGCATCCTGAGCACGGCGACGCCAATTGGCCGGAAAGCGCGTCCGAAGTTCCTGTCCGGCGCGCTACCGCTCATCCGCGTCAAGCCGAAGGAACTGGCCGCCGCTGGTGTCGTCCGCGTTCCCAGGATAACCGGCGCGCAGGATGGGAAGCCACTGCTTGAGGATGGCCGCACGCTCGATGTGGCGAACGTCATCTGGGCGACGGGCTATACGCCAGGCTTCTCGTGGACTGACCTGCCGGTCTTTGGCGCGCGCGAGCCGCTGCACACGCGCGGCGTCGTGGCGAGCGAGCCAGGACTCTACTTCATCGGCCTGGACTTCCTCTACGCTGTCTCCTCCGCGATGATTCACGGTGTCAGCCGGGATGCGAAGTACATTGTCCAGCACATTGCATCCCGCTCGGAGACATCTGCGCCGGTCATCGGCGGCTCGCCAGCATGGATCCTCCAGAAATAGGGCCCGAAACCTCTTCGGCTTTAGCCGGGGGATGAATGGTCCCGTGACTTGCCGTTTTCGTACCTGCCAGGCAGAATAAAGGCCTATGGGCGAGCAGACAGTGCGCAAGACCTACAAGTACAAACTCAAGCCGACGTCTGAACAGGAGCGGGCGATGGCGTTTGTCTTGCGTCGCTGCCGTGAACTCTACAATGCCGCCCTTGAGGAGCGTCGTGATGCCTGGCAGAAATGCGGTGTAAATGTGACTGAGGCGATGCAGAGCGCCCAACTGCCGGACATCAAAGAGGTGCGGCCCGAATACCGCGACATTCACTCCCAGGTCTTGCAGGACGCGCTCACGCGGCTAGAAAGAGCCTTTCAAGCCTTCTTCCGGCGCGTCAAGAACGGTGAGACGCCAGGCTATCCCCGCTTCCAGGGGAGCAATCGCTACAACAGCTTCACCTACAAGCAGTTTGGCAACGGGGCCACGCTGGACAATGTCTTCCTTGTATTGTCCAAGATCGGACGGATTGCTCTACGGTGGTCCCGTCCACTTGAGGGCACGCCCAAGACGGTCACGATCAGCCGGGAAGCGGATGGCTGGTACGTCTGTTTCTCCTGCGCCGATGTGCCAGTGAAGCCACTCCCGCCCACTGGACAGGAGACGGGCGTAGACCTTGGGATTGAAGCCTTCGCTACTCTGGCAGACGGGACACGCATCTTTTCTCCTGGTTGGTATCGCAAGGCCGAACGCGCACTGAAAATGGCGCAGCGGCGTGTCTCACGTCGCAAAAAAGGCAGCAACCGCAGGCGCAAGGCCGTGACGCTGCTGGCGAAAGCGCATCAGAGGGTCCGCCGCCAACGGCAGGATTTCCACCACAAGGTGGCGCTCCAACTGGTCCAGACCAATGACACGATCTATCACGAGGATTTGCAGACGGCCAACATGCTCAGGAATCACCATCTCGCCAAGTCAATCCAAGACGCGGGGTGGGCGGCGTTCTTGAGCATCCTCTCCTACAAGGCAGCATGCGCCGGTAGAGAGGTAATAGCGGTCAATCCTGCATTCACGAGCCAGACGTGTTCTGGCTGCGGCGTGCTAGTCTCGAAAGGCTTGTCCGTCCGCTGGCACTCATGCCCGGACTGCGGAACCAGCCTGCATCGGGACCACAACGCCGCCAAAAACATAGAACGGCTCGGGCAGAGCCGTCGGGGAGCCGTGGCATAGGCTGCGGCGGAGAACCGAGAATCTCCCGGCTTTAGCTGGGGGAGTGTCAAGCTTCGAGGTAGACGTTCTTCACCTCGGTGTACAGCTCGATGCCGTACATGCCTAACTCGCGCCCGATGCCGGATTGACCGTAGCCGCCCGCCGGAAGCTCAGCTGGGATCGGCCACATTGACGGCTTGTGGCGAGGGGCATTGTGCCTGCAGGAGCGGATCGGGTAGCCGGTTTCCGAGTCGAAGGAAGCCAACTCCCGTCAGCGCCAGCGCCAGGGCGCCGCCCCACCAGATGGTGTCGGGCGACGTTCCGAGCAGCACGCCGCCGACCGCGGGGCCGAGAGCCACGCCTGCGGTGAAGGAGAGGCCGTAGAGCGACATGTAGCGGCCGAGCAGATGCGGCGGCGCGATTTCCGCGACGAGCGGGCCGAGCACGATGAACTGGCCACACTCAGCGATCGCGATCAGAATCGCGACGCCGGCCAAGACGGTGGTAGCAGCGAGCGGCGAGCTCGTGAGCGGTGCGAGCAAGACCGCGAGCAGGCCGACTGCGAATATGGCGCTGGTGGCGAACAACGCGTGAGTGCGGCGCATCCGCGCGACCACCCGCGTCGCCGGTACCTGCGCGACGACGATGAAGAAGGTGTTGATGAAGACGACGACACCGATCCCAATAGGCCCGACAGGTGTATGCGCCTCCGCAAACGGCGGGAGGATGTTGGAGAAGAACGCGCCGCCGATCATCACGAGCGCGAGGTTGCCCGCGATCAAGGCGAGCAAGAGCCGATCCCGAGCGACAGCTCGGAAACCCTGTGCGCCCTCGCTCGCCGCCGGAGCATCCGCGAGGCCTGGATCCGGGATCCAGACGAGCACAACCAGCGCGAAGACAGCGAACGTCGCGCCATCGAAGAGGTAGAGCGCCTGGAACGCGCGCAGGTCATCAGCGGAAGCGACGATAAAGCCGGCAACCGTCGCGCCGGTGCCAAGACCGAAGTTGCCTGCGACTCGGCGGAGCGCGATCGAGGACGCCTGCTGCCGCGCTGAGACCAAGGTCAGGTTCAGAACCTGGTTCGCGGTGATCGCGACTCCGAACCCGGCGCCGCCTACGGCCGAGCAGCCGAAGGCTTGCCAGGGACGGTCGACGAATGCGAAGGCCGCGTAGCCCAGTGCGCTCGCGAGATTGCCGGGTGATCAGGATCGGCTTCGCACGGAAGCGATCGAGCAACGCACCCGAC
>DATAOM010000168.1:0-5780 GCA_036265775.1 Ktedonobacterales bacterium
AATAGTTCTTTCTCGCAAGGAGCGCAGGGGCGAACGGCGTCTTCAATATGCTCATCATCTCCCATGAATTGTAGCACATCAGGATAGAGCGGCCGGCCAGTGAAGTCCGGCGTAGCCACAAGGTATACAATCTGCTGATCGAGTTCACTCTTCACCATCTTCACCATCTTCACCATCTTCTCATCATCTTCGGCATCGCCATGTGAGTTCTTCGGAGCTACATTCGGCGCTATGGATGATGGCCGAAGGTCAACCCTGTGCAGGCGTCATCAAGGTACACTCAAGCGAAAATGGTCAGCCACACGTGTTGTCATGTCATCGGCGCTTACTGCGCCATCAACCTTGATAACGCGCAATTGCAGCGCGCTCGCCTCCCTGGCCACCTCATCCGTGAAGAGTTGGTCGCGGGCAAGGAGATTCGACAATGTCTGCTCTGGCTTGCTCGTTTTCCTCGGGATCTCCCAGGTGGATCCCCGGCTATCGAAGGCTGCGCGCCGGAAATCAGGGGTAGGAATAAGCCAGACGGCCTGATCTGGATGAGTCAGGAGCGGCGCGACTAGCCGTGGCAGCAACCGAAACCCCTCGACCAGAATGAGCGGTTCCTCCGGTAAAGCCAGCAGATCTTCCACGATCAACTCGAATCCCTCGCTCGCAAACCAGTGAAATGTCTGGAACATCTCCTCCGGTGTGCGGTTTGCCCAGCGCTCGTCCATATCCATGGCAATGAAGTCATGCAACAGCGGCGTGCTGGCAGGAGTGGAGCGGCGGGCATGGTCCGCCATCACAGCGTCAGTATCATAGATGTGAAGCCCATAGTCAGCCGCGAGTTGCCGCGCGATGGTTGATTTGCCACCTCCGCTTCCACCACCAATCCAGCGGACGTGGCGCAGCCGAACCTTCAATTGCTCAGGATCGAGCCGAGTTCGTCGCATTTTTCGTGTCACTGTGCCGTGCGCGCGATGAAATCCAGCAGGATCTGCGCCAGCTTCGGGCCTTTGTCCTCCTGGATGAAGTGCCCCGCGCCCTCCAGCATCACGTGCGGCTGTCCCTGCGCGCCAGGGATCGCCGCCTGCAGCGCCTCGTAGCCGCCGCGCGTGATTGGATCGGAGTCGCCAAAGACGCAGAGGAATGGCTTGCGCCACTGCCCCAACACCTCCCATGCCTTGCGATTCGGGATCGCCGCGGGATCGTCTGGCGTCACCGGAACGAGCGTCGGAAACTGTCGCGCCCCAGCGAGGTACGAGTCATCCGGGAAAGGCGCGTTGTACGCCGCCACGATCTCGCCGCTCAACGGCGAGACTGTCCCGCGCTTGATGATCTCGCCAGCGTTGAACTCTGGCATCTCCTGCGACGCCTGCCGCCAGCGCAGAAACGCCTTGCTCGCTGGAATATCCCCCGTCGGCAGGAAGGTGTTCGACGCGACGACGCGCGCGAAGCGATCCTCATGCTCGGCGGCGAGACGCAAGCCAGTCAGCCCGCCCCAGTCCTGGCAGAAGAGCGTCACGTCGCGCAGATCAAGGCCCAACAGCACACCGCGCATCCAGTCCACGTGCCGCTGGTACGTGTAGTCCTCGCGGCTCGCTGGCTTATCTGAGCGCCCGAAGCCAACGAGGTCCGGCGCGATGACACGGTATCCTGCCGCGGCCAGCGGCGGAATCATCGTACGGTAGAGATATGACCACGACGGCTCGCCGTGCAGCAGCAAGACCGGCGCACCCGCCGCGTCGCCCTCGTCCACATAGTGAATGCGCACACCACCCACGTCGAGATAGTGCGGCGCGAAGGTATAGCCTGGGAGGTTGGCGAATCGCTCGTCCGGCGTGCGTAACAATTCCATCGCGCGACCTCCCAGACTGACACGGCGACGGCGGATTCCCGAAGAACCCGCCGCCTGATCAACATGGGCTACAGTGTCGAGCTAGCGCGCCCGTGCGCGCTCATAGCGCTTGGCGACCTCATCCCAGTTGACGACATTCCACCACGCGGCCAGATACTCCGGACGGCGGTTCTGGTACTTGAGGTAGTAGGCGTGCTCCCACACGTCGTTGCCCATCACCGGGTATTGCCCATCCATCAGCGGGCTATCCTGGTTCGCGGTCGAAAGCACCTGCAACGCCCCGCCCTGCGCGACGACCAGCCACGCCCAGCCAGAGCCGAAGCGCTTCGTCCCCGCGTCGTTGAACTGCGTCTTGAAGGCGTCGAACGAGCCGAATGTCTGGTTGATCGCGTTGGCCAGGTCGCCTGTCGGCTCCTTGGCGCCGCCCGGCGTCATGATCTCCCAGAACATCGTGTGGTTCACATGTCCGCCGCCGTTGTTGCGCACCGCCGTGCGGATGTTCTCTGGAACCTCGTTGATGCGGCGGACGAGATCCTCAATGGAGATGTTAGCGAGCGCGTCCTGTCCTTGCAGCGCGTTGTTGAGGTTCGTTACGTAGGCCTGGTGGTGCTTGTCGTGATGCAGATGCATCGTCTCTTCGTCGATGGTCGGCTCGAGCGCGTTGTAGGCATAGGGTAGCGGGGGAAGCTCAAACGGCATGACATGGTCTCCTTACGCTTGGGAATGGCGCTTGCGCGCGGAGACACCCTCCGCGTTGAGGTTCGGCGCCGTCGTACTCAAGATAGTCCGCGCAGCGGGGGCAATGTCAAGACGCTCGCCAGGAACACCGTTGCGATGGTTTTCATGGATTTCACACGAACTGGCGCATCAGGAGCCTTCATATGACCGGAGATCCGGGTAAGGGGTCTTAGAGAATACTGTTGGCGCCCAGTCGGCCGGCGGCGCGCACCAATGCCGCATTCCCGGTCGTCAGCTCCCCGTTCGGCTCGTAGATCGTATCCTCCAGCCCAATCCGGGTGTCGATCCCGCGCCGCACAGCATCTGTCAAGAGCACCCAGGTCGCCTCACCATCGCCGTGCTGCAATCGTGGCGTAGTGAGACCAAGCCGATCCAAGGCGTGATGAATGTCCTCAATCACCGTCAGGGCGCTCGCGCTGCTCACCTCCACCGGCTCGACGAGGATGCGGGTGACCATCTGGCCTAATCCCGTCGCCGCCAGCCGGTCGGCGTCTTCGACGGACCAGACGCCTGCCTCGATGCCAACTCCAGCCTCCAAGAGCGCCTGCATGACGGTAGCGGCGCCGTCCTCCGACAGATTCACCGATGCGTAGTCGGGGGCGCGCCATGCCTGTACGAGTGCGAGACGGCGCGCTAGATTGGGTTCTATCCAGGCGCCTGTTGATACACCAACCGGTACGCCGCAGGCGTCTCGGACCTTGCTGACAACGGCGTCGACCACGTCAGCGTCAAGTCGTTCGTGTCCCTCGCTGTCGCGGGGATGCAGATGGATCGCCCGCGCTCCAGCGGCCACACAGGCGGTGGCGTCCTGCGCCAGTTCCGCAACTGATACTGGCACAGCGGCGTGCCACTCCTTCGTATATGGCCCGTTCAATGTGGCCTGAAGCCCTATCCTCGCCTGGCTCATCACGACACTCCTTGTCTCATTGCGGCAGGCGTTGCGCGGCTATGGTTTTACCAAACGACATCTCATGCGCCAAAGTACCCCGTTAGCCTTCATCTACACACATTCAGGTGGATGAAGCTATGAAGAAACACGCGTGATGAGAAGCTAGCAGAGCCAGTCGCGCGTGTTCGTCTTCTTGCGTGCGCTGCGCTTGGGGCGCTGTTCGCTGCGGTCGGCGTTGAGGAAGGCTGAAGGATTCGGCTCACGCTTGGAATCGCCCTTGGATTCACGCTTGCGCCGCTGCGTCGGCTGCTCTGTGGCGCCTTCCTCCGTCTCGTCGGCCCACATCGAGAGCGCATCACGCATCGCCTCGCGCATGCGCGTCTCGTCGTTGAGGTAGTTCATCGCCTCATCGCCGGTGGGCTGCGACGTTACCGGCTCTGGCGCGGCGGTCTGGCGGCGCTTGCTCGGAACGGCGGGTTGAGCCGGCGCTGTATAAAAATCCGCTAGCGCCTCGGAGTCTCCACCATAGGTCTGCACGGACGCCTGTGGCGCGGGGACATTCGTCCTTCGCGGCGCGTTCGTCATGCGTGGTCCGTTGGTTCCGAGTGGCGCGCTCTGTGGCGAGGTCATCCACTGCGGCCCGGCTGAGAGCGCGTTGGGCGAGACTGGAAGCGCACTCGTCGCGCTCCATGGACGTCCGGCTCGTAGCGCCTCCGCCGCCTGCCGCGCCCGCGAGACCGCATCGACCGCGGCGCGGTTCTTGCCGAAGGCGAAGACCTCCGTCGCCCCAACGGCGAGCGCGATCCCCACAAGACACGCCAGAACAATGACGACGATATCGACGCCCAGCCAGCCCAACCCGCCGAGCGTATGCGCCAGCGGTCCCAAGTTCAGCCCGCCCAGGTGCGACTGTTCAGCAAGTGTCGTGACATCGCGTGGCCCCTGCGCGATCAGGGTAATGAGTCCAACGATGGCGCCCAGACTACAGGCGATGATTCCTGCGCGCAATCCTGCCTCGATCTGCCGGCCAAACCAATCCCACTCCAGCCATTTCGCCATCGCCAGGCCCGTCAGCAGTCCTACCGCGACGATGCCCGCCGCCGCCGTTAGCGCGGCCATCCGTCCCAGCGCAAAGATGGCGAGCGCGCCAAAGGCGCCAAGAAGCAATCCGACCCGATACACGTTTGACATTGTCGGCTTTCCTCCTGGAGTCCAACGCCGCTAGCTCGCCCTGTGCAGCCTCACAGGCCCTTGGCGATCAGGATGCGCTGGACCTCGCTCGTGCCCTCGCCGATCTCGTGGGCCTTGACGTTGCGATAGTAGCGCGAGACCGGATAC
Source organism: Ktedonobacterales bacterium (assembly GCA_036265775.1). GTDB lineage: Bacteria > Chloroflexota > Ktedonobacteria > Ktedonobacterales > JADMIN01 > DASWAC01. The sequence continues at coordinate 4,803 of DATAOM010000168.1, forward strand.
TCGTCCATGAAGCCATAGCCACCATGGATCTGCACTGCCTGGTCTGCGGCGCGCTTGGCGGTCTCCGAGGCGAAGAGCTTCGCCATCGAGGCTTCGGTACGGAACGGCTGTCCCTGCATGTGCCGCCATGCTGCCTTGTAATACATCAGCCGCGCGAGTTCAATCTCCATAGCCATATCGGCTACTTTGAACTGGATCGCCTGGAACTCGGCGATGGGGCGGCCAAACTGCTTCCGCTCGCGCATATACTTCAGCGACTCATCCAGGCACGCCTGCGCCAGCCCGACACTTAGCGCCGCGATGGCGATGCGCCCCAGGTCGAGGATGTGCATGAAGTGCCCGAACCCTTCGCCCTGCTTGCCCAGCATCTGGCTCTCAGGTACCTGGCAGTCCTCGAAGGTCAGCGGGCGCGTGTCGGAGGCGCGCCAGCCCATCTTGTGGTACGCCTTGCCAATGGCATAGCCCGTTGTCCCCGTCGGGATGATGAAGTTGCTGATCTCCTTGCGCCCATCCGGGCGCACACCCGTCGCCGCCGTGACCGTCACGCCGCCCGACATCTCGGTGCCGGCGTTGGTAATGAAGTTCTTCGCGCCGTTGATCGTCCACATGCCCTTCGATTTCTCGGCGTGCGTCTCCGAACTGCCGGAGTCCGACCCCGCGCCCGGCTCCGTCAGCCCAAAGGACCAGAGCCGCTCGCCGCGCGCCAGCGGTGGCAGATACGTCTGCTTCTGCTCCTCGCTGCCGAACAGATAGAACGGCGTCGAACCGAGCGAGGTATGCGCCTCCATCGTGATGCCCACCGAGGCGTCGCCACGCCCAATCTCCTCCAGCGCGAGACAATACGTCAGGTAGTCCGCCCCTGCGCCGCCGTACTCCTCCGGGAAGGGCAGGCCGAGCAGCCCTAGCTCCGCCATTTTACGCACGATCTCGTAGGGAAACTCGCCGGTGCGGTCCATCTCCTCGGCGCGCGGCTTGATC
>DATAOM010000169.1:0-19205 GCA_036265775.1 Ktedonobacterales bacterium
ACCTTGGATGGTGTGATGGATGAGCCAGGAAAGTGGTCCGGACCGTTCTTCAACGACGAGGCCATCAAGTTCAAGTATGATGAGTTGTTCGCCAGCGACGCGCTGCTGCTAGGTCGTGTGACCTATGAGGGCTTCGCCAAGGCCTGGCCCACCATGGAGGGCACAGGCGATTTCGGCGAGCGCATGAACAGCATGCCCAAGTATGTCGTCTCCACGACCCTGCAGAATGCTGAATGGACCAACTCGCACGTCATCAGCGCTAATGTCATCGAGGAGATCTCCAAGCTGAAAGAGGAGCCGGGACAGGATCTCCTGCTCGCGGGCAGCGGCATGCTGCTCCACACGCTGATGGAGCACGACCTGGTGGATGAGTACCGGCTCATGCTCCACCCCATCGTGCTGGGCGGCGGCAAGAAGCTCTTCGAGGACGAGAATCAGACAAAGACGCTAAAGCTGGTTGGGGCGAAGCCCTTCACCTCCGGCATTGTCATTCTCACCTACCATCCCGCCGAGCGCGAATGAGCAGCGTGGCGCAGTTTGCCCGTTCTCAGCACCTCAACGAGCGCTCGGAAGCACAGTGGCGTGCTCCTTGAACCATGCGACTGCCGTTTGCAGGAACAGCAGTGCGGCGGGGGAGGCCGAAGCCATTGACCTGACCGCGAGACCGATCTGCAATGCATGCGGCGAGTCAAGCGGAATGGCGGTGATTCCTTCCAGATGGTCGGGAAGCGTCTTGCGTGGCATAACGGTGACGCCGAGTCCTTCACGGACCATGGCGAGAATGGTTGCGTGCGAACTTGCGTGATAGCGTATGTGGAGTCGATGCGTTCCCCGATCGGGCTCGAAGATCTCTGGCAATTCGCATCCTGTTCGTGGCATAATCAGGCTTTCTTCACGCAGGTCGTCTACCATGAGGGATGCGCGCGTGTGCAGGCGGTGTCCGTTCGCCACGAAGACGTGCAGTTCATCGGTCGCCAGATAAATACTCTCCAGTTCTTTGGTCGGATGGTGCACGAATCCGACATCAATCACATTGGAGCTAAGCCACTCCTCCACTTCCTGAAAGGCGCCTTCAAAGAGCGCCACGTCGATGTCGGGATAGCGCTGGCGAAAATGGGCGAGCACCCCAGCGAGCGACGGCGACGCGACGGGAGGAATGCTTCCCAATCGCAGATTGCCCTTGACTAGCCCGCGCGCCGCACGCGCTCCCTGCTCAATGGCTTCGGCTTGGGCCAACACGGCCCGCGCGTGAGGAAGGAGAGAGCGCCCGATCCCAGTCACTGCGGCCACGCCCTTGTTGTTGCGCTCGAGCAGGGTTACCCCTAATTCGCGTTCAAGAGCCGCCAGGGCATGGCTCACTGCCGATTGCGTCATGTGGGTAGTGAAGGCCGTCTCCGTGAAACTCCCAGTGTCGGCAAGCGCCACAAAACAGCGCAGTTGAGAAAAGTTCATGATGCCTCTCCTTCATGATGCTATGACAACTATGATTTGTGTTCATCATTCTCTGCCAAGTATATCTCTAAACAATGAGAGAGTCTCGTTCTCTCGTGTGCTGTTCCTATCATCGGTTCCGCTCCTGTGGGCGGACCGCTAAGGAGAAGTTGTTCATGACGACTCTGGTTCCGAACGCGGAGTTTGCTCATCTGGCCAGTGATGAAGACATCGCAACGGTTGTTGCCGCCCTGACGGCGAAGGGGATGGCCGCCTCACTGGTTGAGGATCGCGCCGAAGCGCGCAGCCGCGTGCTTGACCTATTACCCGAAGGAGCAGAAGTCTATACAGCCTTATCACAGACGCTTGAGGTCCTCGGTTTGCATGAGGAGATTAATACCTCCTCTCGCTATATCGCGCTGCGCTCCGAGATAGATAAGCTCGGTCGCGAGGGACGTATGTCGCGCGCGGGACGCAAGCTGATGGCGAGTCCCGAGTATGTGATTGGTAGCGTCCATGCCATCACGCACCAAGGGCAGGTCCTGATCGCTTCGGGGAGCGGCAGTCAGCTTGCGGGCTATGCCTTTGGGGCGAGTCATGTGATCTGGGTGGTAGGGGCTCAGAAAATCGTGCGTAACGTGGATGAAGGGCTGCGCCGTATCTGGGAATATAGTTATCCCTTAGAGAACAAGCGTATGCAGACCCGCTATGGGATGGAGAGCTTCCCAGCCAAGATTCTCCTGGTCGAGGGGGAAATGCCAGGCCGCATCTCGGTTCTGCTGGTGAAGGAAGCTTTAGGATTCTAGGAAGCCGGCTACTGGGCAGGTGGCTCAGCACTCGATGGTTCAGGGGAGAGAATCCCGAAGCACTTGATGATATTAAGTGAGGAGCAGGATGAGAGCGGCGAGGCGCAAGTCAACCGCTCTTTCTCTTGCCCAACGTCCAGATGACAGTTTTGTCAGAAGGCTCTCTGCGCTTCCAACTCCTCGCGCGCGATGAGAATGGCGTTACATCAACAAACAACCTGGACGTCGAATCACTCTTTGGGCGTCCTCACTGCGGGAACAGATGAGGGAAGACATGACCACTAGCCGCACAGATAGCCAGACTCGCTGGCTCGCGCTGATCGTCCTCTGCCTGGGCAGCCTCATGATCGTGCTCGATTCGACTATCGTCAATGTCGCGCTGCCCTCCATTCGCGCGGACCTCGGCTTTACTCCAACTGCGCTGGCCTGGGTCGTCAACGCCTATCTGCTCACCTTCGGTGGGTTCCTGCTGCTGGGTGGCCGGCTCGGCGATCTCTTCGGTCACCGGCGGCTCTTCCTTATCGGCATCGCCATCTTCACACTGGCCTCGCTCTGCTGTGGCCTCGCGCAATCGCAGGCGATGCTCGTCGGCGCGCGGGCGGTTCAGGGACTGGGCGGCGCCATCGTCTCGGCGGTCGGTCTCTCACTGACGATGAACCTTTTCACCGAGCCAGGCGAGCGTGCGCGGGCGATGGGCTTCTTCGGCTTCGTCGCCGCCGGGGGCGGCAGCATTGGCGTGTTGCTCGGCGGTGTGTTAACCGGCGCGCTAAGCTGGCACTGGATCTTCCTCGTCAATCTGCCCATCGGCGTCGCCGTCTGCGTCGCGGCCCTGCTCGTGCTACCAGCCTCCGCCGGATCGGCTCAGTCTGGACGCCTCGACGTCGCCGGCGCGATCACCGTGACCGCCGCGCTGATGCTCGCCGTCTACGCCATCGTCAACGGCAATGAGGCGGGATGGACCTCGCTGCGGACGCTCGGGCTGCTGGGCATGGCCGTCGCGCTTTTGGCGGCCTTCCTCTGGATCGAGACACGGACTCCCTCGCCGCTCGTCCCGCTGAACCTGCTGCGTTCGCGCAACGTCGCCACCGCGAACGGCATCGGCGTGCTCTGGGCCGCCGCGATGTTCGCCTGGTTCTTCCTCTCCGCGCTCTATCTGCAGACCGTGCTCGGCTACAGCCCGCTGCTGGTGGGTCTCGCCTTCCTGCCGTCCAACCTCATCATGGGCGCGTTCTCGCTCGGCCTCTCCGCCAAGCTCGTCATGCGCTTCGGCATCAAGCTCCCGCTGGCGTTCGGCCTGGCGCTGGCGGCGGGAGGACTTCTCCTCTTCGCTCGCGCCCCAGTCAACGGGAACTTCGTCGTCGATGTGCTGCCGGGCATGATCCTGCTGGGTTTCGGCGCGGGCATCGCTTTCAACCCCGTCCTGCTGGCGGCCATGAGTGGCGTCAAGCCCAGCGATTCTGGTCTCGCCTCTGGGATCGTCAACACGTCGTTCATGATGGGCGGCGCGCTTGGGCTCGCGATCCTCGCTAGTCTCGCCGCCGCACGTTCGGCCGGTCTGCTCGCCTCTGGCGCCAGCCAGCTCACCGCGCTCAATGGCGGGCTCCACGCCGCCTTCCTCGTCGGCGCGCTCTGCGCCGCGGTCGCCGCCACGATGGGCTATTCGCTCTTGCGCCTGCCCGCCGACGCGCCACAAGAAGCCGCCGAGCCAGAGGACGAGTTGGTCTGCGCTGACTAGTGGCTGCCAGCCGAATCAGCAAGACGCCTCCAGCCGGGATATGATGGATGTACCGCAACCATCAGCCCGCGCTGGAGGCGTTTTTAGGAATGGACCTATGGCGACATACCCGACTGATCCCCGCGTCGACGATTACATCAACTCACTTCCCGACTGGCAGCGGGAGATTTGCCGCCGCGTACGCGACCTCGTCCACACCGCCGATCCTGACGTGATCGAGACCATCAAGCGAACGAACCGCCCCTACTTCACGCTTCAGGGCAATATCTGCGCGCTGCTGGCGGCCAGGGATCACGTCAACATCTTCATCTACGACCCCATCGCGCCCGATCTCGAGAGCATCATTAATCAGGGGCAGGGCAATCTGACGGCGCGTTCGATACAGGTTCGTGAAGGCGAGACGATCAACGAGCGTGCGCTGCTCAACCTCTTCAAGGCCGTCATCGCCAATAACCGCGCCGGTGGCTGGCGCAAGATTCAGGGTGGCCACTAGCGGGTCCTTCCGCTGGATCACTCGGTGGGATAGCCCAGGGCGCGCAGACCAGCCGCCGTCATCCGGCCCTCCTGTTTCAGCCGCTCGACATGCTGGCGGTTGCGCTCCGAGGCCGTGCCCTTGGTTTTGCGCGGCGTAAACTGCTGTAAATACGAGGCGCTGTCACCTTTGAGCCTCCGGCTCTCACTCCACCCGAAGCATAAGCCCTCGTCGAGCACATCCTCAAAGGTCACACTCGCAATCCCGGCGCCTCGCTTATAGATGCGCACAAGGATACCGGAAGAGGTCGCATGATTGGCTTCCAGCCAGCGCCGCAGTTCACGGACATCCTGGAAGGCGAGAACTGGAAGATCGGTCGTCATATCGTCATCCGCTCGGTTCTGCCATGCGCTGCGACCTCAAGCGCCCCAGCGCGGCTCACTAGTAAAGCATCCGATCAGGCCATTCCTTCGCCGCGTCGTTCAGTCGGCGCCTATACTGCAGTCCTGGAATATTCGCAAGGTTGGACACCCGTTCGAGGAGGGACTATCGAATGAATCGGGAGACGCTTACTCCTTCGGGCCGCTTCGAGACGCTCGTGGAGGCCTTCGCTGGCGCGCCAGATGTCACGTTCCCGACCGATGATCCAACGGCCAAGCGCGGCTTTGGCTCGTCGGCGCTCAAGGTGAAGGACAAGATCTTCGCCATGCTGGTCAATGATCGACTAGTGGTCAAGCTGCCAAAGGCGCAGGTAGACGCGCTCGTCGCCACTGGCGATGGAGAGCGCTTCGATCCACGCCGCGATGGCCGTGAAATGAAAGAATGGCTCGTCGTCGCGCCGGGTCATGAAGATGACTGGCTGACGCTTGCCCAGGATGCGATGCGCTACGTCGCGTCGCAAAAATAGCGTCTACTCGTGCTGAAGAGCCAGCTTTGATGAGCTATGGCAGCGCGACCAGGGTCCGGTCGATGCTCGCCAGTGTGGGACGGCCCGCCAGCGTCATGGCCAGTTCCAGTTCGTCGCGCAAGAGCGTCAGCACGCGCTCTACCCCTGCCGCGCCATCCACCGCCAACCCCCAGAGCACGGGCCGCCCAACGAAGACGCCTCGCGCGCCCAACGCCAGCGCTTTCAGGACATCGGTTCCGCGCCGGATGCCGCCATCCAGATAGACCTCACAGCGCCCCGCCGCCGCATCGACGACTTCTGGCAGCGCCTCGATCGTCGCCGGAACGCCGTCGAGTTGACGCCCGCCGTGGTTCGAGACGATGATGCCCGCCGCGCCATGCTCTACGGCAAGCTGCGCGTCCTCCGCCGTCAGGATGCCCTTGACCACAATTGGCAGCGCTGTAATCGACTGTAGCCAGGCCAGCGCATCCCAGGTGAGCGATTGATCGAAGAGACGCTGCACCACCACTTCCAGCCCCGATGCGCCCGGCATCTGCGGCATCACGTCACGCATGGAGGGATCGGCGAAGTTGGCGATATGCAGATGCGGCGGCAGCCCGAAGCCATTGCGCACATCGCGCTCGCGCCGCCCTAAGCGCGGCGTATCCACCGTCAGCGCCAGCGCTCTATAGCCCGCCTCTTCGGCCCGCCGCACGAGCGCCTCCGAGACACGCCGGTCTTTGTAGACATAGAGCTGGAACCAGAGCGGTCCTGTCGCCACCTCGGCGATCTCTTCGAGTGTGCGTGTCGCCAGGGTGCTCGCCACCATCAGCGTCCCGACGGCTCCGGCGCCACGGGCGGTATCGCGCTCGCCTTCCGCGCAGGCCAGGCAGTGGTAGGCCGTCGGCGCGACCATGATCGGCATGGAGACAGGCGTTCCCAGCGCGGTGGTTTCGAGGGAGAGTTCACTGGCGTTGACAAGGACACGTGGACGCAGCCGGATACGCTCGAATGCGGCGCGATTGGCGCGCAGCGTCACCTCGTCGCCGGAGCCGCTACGATAGTAGTCTAGCGCGGTCGGTTCGAGGCGCTCGAAGGCCAGATCCTCATATTCCTGGATATTGATCGGCTCCATATCCCCTCCACACGGTCATGTATCGCGGCTCGTTGCTAGCATCGGTATTCAGGGACACAGTATACTTCACCTGCGAAGCGACTTCCTTACCTCAGCGTGGGCTTTACCGTGAAAATGCCCTCCTTGTCGCATTAACCACACATGCCACAGTTCGATCCCTTTGAGAAGACCCGCCTATTTCGGCAACGATAGCGGCGAATGATGACGCGCCCCGGCGCCTGGCCGCCCGCTGGCGCAGAGGATGCAGTCAAGAATGGCTCCCGACTCCGCCAGCGCGGCTGTATCGCATCAAGAGATCGCACGGGCAGTCACCTCGCTCTTCCTGGAAGGCGCCACGCCAAGAAATCAGCCATCCGAGAGCAAGCGGGCGCGAGTACTTTAGTCCTACGTCACACTATGGCGTCCGCTCGGCGCGAGCAGCCATGACGTCAGGCGCGAGGCCCGCTGATGAGCGATCAGGCGGAGCCGTTGCGGGTAGGGGGCCTCCATGCTACAATCGAAGCCCAGAGGCGAAGGCCGCGAAGCCATTCACATGCGCGCTTTTCAGGCGCATAATGGGCTTCGAGGGTGCGCAGTACATCCAGCGCGTCGCACTGACGAACCAGTCATCTCCACCGTACATCTTTTGCGCCATCGCCCAGAGAGTGGCGTCTCGCGCAGAAGAATGAATTGAACAGGCGGCGCAGGTAATATACAGGGCAGATACAGGATATACACGGGTGAGACCCGTGCCGACGAGGAGCGGAGGGATACGGCATGGCGCGGGGAAATCGTCGGGCAAAACGCGGTGGCTTTTTGTCCGGTCTCTTTGGGCTGATCAATCCGATTCGTGACCCCAGCCTCCTCATCGCCGTCATCCTGACGGTGATCTGGCAGGGCAGCACACCGCAGGAGTGGTGGCGCTGGGCGCTCTTTGGCCTGCTCAACTGGATCGCCGTCAAGGGCGTCATCTGGTTGCTGGTGAACTTTGCGTTCTCCTTTGTCTATCTGGTCCGCAAGGGCTTCTGGGTGTTGCGCAATCCGCGCCTGGCCTGGCGCCTGCTCGACGCGCTCGGCACCGAGGAGATCATCATCGGCGGTCTGCGCCCGGATATGTTTGCGACCGAGGACGGCCAACTGCACCCTGGCCAGCTTGGTGTTGCGATGGCTCCCTTTGGTGGTGGCTATGCGCCGCAGATCACCGAAGAGCCGTATCCCTATGACGGCTATAACGGCAATGGCCGCAGCCCCATGCTGAGCGAGCGGCTGGACGCGCGTGGCGAAGAGATGCAGCAGACGCTCTCCGCGTATTCGCGACTCCTGGGCGACTGGATGGGATTCACCGAGGAGAAGTGGCGCGCGATCAGCGATAGCCAGCTCGGTTGGAAACCCTTGCGCGGTCGCTGGAACGGCTGGGACGAAATCTATCGGGATTCTTATGCGGCGGATGATCGTACGGCGCTAACAGCCAGCGATCCAATGGCGCGACGCTTCGACGGCTCGCAGAGCAAAGGCTCTGCCGCCAGCGCCGTGGCATGCTTCCTACGCGACCTCGACCAGCTACGCCAGGCGATTGCGGTGATGAATGGCGAGGAGAGCCCAGCGCCGCGCATGGGCGGCATCAGCCAGCAAGGACCGCGCTCGACACGCACCGGCAAGTCGCCAATCATCCGCAACCCGATGATCGTGGACGCCGACTAGGAGCAGCGCCGGACGCGATGGATCGCGCCCCGGCGGCGAACGCAGTGGCATGGTTCCCTCTCCCTACTCAGAGAGGAAGAGGCTCGCTCCTATAGAGCGGTGGCAATCGTCAGCCCCGTCGCATCCGCGCGCAGTTCTGCTACAGCCCTGCGCTGGTCGTCTCGATGACGTTCAGTAGCTGATCCGCCGTGAAGGGTTTCGCCAGCATACTGTCTGGCTCCAGGTCACGCGCTGCCTCCAGCCGGTCGTTCGCCGAGACCAGCACGACCCTATGCCGCGCGCGGACCTCTGGGCTGGCGCGCAACTCATTCATGACGCCACGCCCATCCAACACCGGCATCAGCAAGTCGAGCAAGATCAGACGGGGGCCGCTCTTGCCCAGCGCCTCTAGCGCCTCCTGGCCATTGGTGGCGGTCTCGTAGGGATACCCTTCCAGTCCGAGCACCTCCGCCAGCATCTTGCGGATGTAGGGGTCGTCGTCGACGATCAGAATCGTGGGCTTGGAGTTCTTACCAGCCATGAGTCCGCTTACCCTCCTGATACCAATACTGTCTCACTGAAATTGAATGCTGGCACGATCATCACTACCGCGCGTTCAGCGACGCCGCTGGCAGACAGAACAGGAACCGCGCGCCATGCGCCAGCTCGCTCTCCACCCAGATCTCCCCGCCCATCGCATGTACATATTCCGCACAGATCCACAGGCCCAGCCCCGTGCCGCGCACCGCCGTCGTCAGCGAACGCGGCAGACGCACGAACTTCTGGAAGAGTTTGTCCTGTTCTTCCCTGGGAATGCCCGGCCCAGTATCCTGCACCGCCATGACTACCCAGCGCTCACCCGCAGTCGCTCGCTCTTGCGTGAGCCGTCCCGCCCGCATTAACGACGCGCGCGACTCCCCAGAGGCGCGCACCGTGATCGGGCCATGCTCCGCATACTTGAGCGCATTGCTCAACAGGTTGGAAAACACCGTGGACAGCCGCTCGGGATTGGCCAGCACACCGAGATCACCCGGTACTTCAACGGCGATCCGCTCGCGCGCCTGCGGGCCTTGATTATAGAGCGCCTGTTCTATCGCGTCAAGCACACGCGCCGGCTTGACCGTGACCTCCAAGTCCTGCGCGCTAAGGCGGTTGGCGTCGGAGAGCATAGTAATCATGCTGTTGAGCTGGATCGTCGCGCGATGAATCTCGTCGGCGAAGCGCGTCGCCTTCTCCACGTCGAGCCGGTCGCCATGCTTGCTCAAAAGTGAGCCGTAGCCCTCGATCGCGGTCAGCGGCGTACGGAACTCGTGTGAGATGGTCAGGATGAACTCGTCCTTCAGCCGGTCCAGTTCCTTCTGACGTTCGAGCGCTGTGACTAGATCGTCGTAGAGAAGGGCGTTGTTGATCGCTATGCCGGCCTGCGAGGCCAGCGCCTGCACCTGCCCGGAATTGCGCGAAATATGCTGGAATGGCGAGGGTTGTCCTGGCGTATAGACGAAGAGCAGGCCAACGACCTTCCCATGCGTCCCGCCCGATTCAACCTCTCTGGAGATGATCGGCACAATCAGGAAGGAGCGTATCCCCTGCTCTTTCAGGAAGCGCGCGATGCCGGTATCATCGCCCCAGGCCGATTCCACATTATCCTGTAACAGAGTCTCCTCACTCATGGGCAGATTGCGCAGGTAACGCCAGCCTTCTGGAATAATGAGCTCCTGAAGCGGCAAAGAGGTGGCGCTCGCTGGCTGTATCGAGCGCGCCACAAACGTTTTCGTCTCCACATCACGCAGGAAGACGACAGCAGCTACCGCGCCTGTCATCTGAATCGCAAACCCCGCCAGCGTGTCCGCTGTGGCTTGCAGGTCCAGCGTGGCGTTCAGCCCCTGCAAGGCGCTGTTGAGCGCGGCGAGTCGCTCAAACGAGCGGCGGTTCTGCTCCGCCAGCCGCGTATTCTCGAGGACGGCGGCGGTCGTCCGAGCGATCGCCTCGAGCGCGCCCTGCTGCTCGTCGCTGAACGCGTTGGGATGCGGGCTGCCGATGACGAGCGCGCCAATGGTTCTGCCTCGGAGCGCCAGAGGAGTCGCGATGATTGACTGCGCAGGCGCGTCAGATCCCCAGCCGAGGATGAATTCCTCGGGATACATCTTGTGCTCGTCCAAGCCACCACGGCGCAGTGTCTTGCCTTTGACGACCCAATGCCGCCACCACGCAGGCAAGTCGGTCGCTTTCATGCTTCCGCCCTGCGCTGGCATGCCATCACGCTCGGCGATCTCAAATGTTGCTTCAGTCCCCGAATCATCCAGACTGATGAGCGCGAAGGAGGAGGGGTGAATCGTCCGGTCCACGGCATGCTTGACTCGCTGGTAGATCAGCGAAACGTCGGCGTCGCGCTCCTCGGCGCCGCGCAACACGTCAATCAGCGCGCCCTGAATCTGTATCGAGCGGCGCAGCTCCTCGTCCATCATGCGCCGCGCGAGACGGTCGGCGTGCAAGGCAAGCAGTTCGGCGTCGCGTGACGTAAAGGCCCAATGCGGATCGCGATTGTAGAGGACAATCACGCCCAGCACACCATGGTCGCCGCGCAGCGAGCTTAAGTCGCCTGGGCGGAAGATAGGAACGGCGAGATACCATTGTCCCTCTACGTCGCGCGCGCCACGAAACTGCTCTCGGTACTGGTCGGCGTTGAGGATGACCGGGACGCCCTTTTGCGCAACGAAGCCAATCAGTCCCTCGCCAAGCCGGTAGGGCGTCGACCCCTGGGGAGACGGCAAGACATGGGTCGGCTGCCCCTCGATGTCGGATATGGGAGCCGCTGGCTCGCGACGTGGCCGGCTGGAGGGCGCGGCCTGCGCCTGCGCTGGATCGAGCCGGGGGTAGATCTGCCGCGAGCGGCTCACCAGCGCCTCGCGCGTGGAGTCAAGCGTCGCGATCTCGCCGCCATTGGCGCGCAGCAGCATCAAGGCGCCACGCAGCGCCTCGTGATAGATAAGGTCAGGCGACTGCTGTGGGGATTGCTGCGGAGGCTGCCCAACAGGAGCCCAATCAGCGCCGGAGTGATGAGAACCAGCCGAACTCGGCATACGACACCTTGACCTGAGCGTGCGGAAGAGACTTGTGGCCGTTTGCAGGCGTATCTTGCCCGTAGACGAGCAATCGCTACCTGACATGGCGGCTGCGGCATAGAATATCACAGGGGCGCTGGGCTGGCAAACAGCATCTGCGCCCGCTCGCCTCGTTTGAAGTGAGGCGGAGATAACGCCATGGAGTGGCGAAAGGAGTTCGTCCTATGAGCGCTTTACGTGAGCTGCAATGTGTGCCGTGCCAGGCTGGCGAGCCAACCCTGACCGACGCGGAGATCGCCGAGTTGACGCCGCAGACGCCGGACTGGATGATCGTCGAGCGTGATGGCGAGCGCAGGCTGGAGCGCGTGTTTCGCTTCCAGGATTTCGCCAGCGCCCTGACCTTCGCCAACGCTATCGGCGGCGCGGCCGAAGAGCAGGGACACCATCCGGCGCTGCTCGTCGAGTGGGGGAAGGTGACGGTCACCTGGTGGACACATGCCATCGGTGGGCTACATCAGAACGACTTCGTGATGGCGGCGCGCACCGACGCGCTCTATGAGCAGGCTCCAGGACGGAAGGCATAGCCGCTTCAAAAACAGAGATAAAATCGAAGACAATGCGCTCACGCGAGATGGGTCAGGTTGCGTCGGGGAGCAGCGCCGCGAAGACCTCATTGCCGAGTAGCGTCCCTTGCTCCGTCAGGCGTAGTCGCCCTTCGACCGTCTCGACCAGCTTCGCCTCGCGCGCCTCGCGCAGTCGCCCAGCAAAGACGCTTTCCAGCGACTGGCCATAGCGCCGCTCGAAGACCGCCAGTTCAACGCCAGCCGTTAGCCGCAGGCCGAGCATGACGGTCTCCGCCATCTCCAACTCGCGCGAGATAACCTCTTCTTCGATAATGGCCGCCGCTGGAAGCGCGGCGCCTACATCCTTGTTCAGCGATGTGAGAGGTGCGTTCACCCGCTCGGTGTACTCGCGGAGCGACTTCGCCTCGACGAAGCGGCGGCCGCCATACCAGGAGTGCGCCCCCGCGCCCAACCCGATATACGGCAGGTTGCGCCAGTAGGTGAGGTTATGCGCGCACTCGCGTCCGGGTCTGGCCCAGTTGGAGATCTCGTAATGGACGTATCCCGCCTCGCGTAGGCGCTGGCGCGCGTGTTCGTACATATCGGCGGCGAGATCGTCATCGGGCGGCGCCACCTCGCCCTCGCTGACCCAGCGATGCAGCGGCGTATGCTCCTCGACGATTAGCGAGTAGAGTGAGAGATGATCTGGCTTCAGCGCCAGCGCGCGCTCCAGGGTCGCGACCCAGCTTTCCAGCGTTTGCCCAGGTAGCGCATACATGAAGTCGAGATTGATGTTGTCGAAGCCCGCCGCGCGCGCCGCCCCGAAGGCGCGCTCCACATCCTCCGGCGAGTGGATACGTCCCATCCAGCGCAACAGCGCCGCATCGAAGCTCTGCGCCCCCATGCTCAGGCGATTCACGCCGAGCGAGCGCAACTCATCCAGGTGGCCATACTCCAGCGCGCCGGGGTTCGCCTCCAGTGAGATCTCGGCGTCCGTATCCACGTCGAATGCGTCACGCGCGGTCGCCAGCAGGAGCGCGACCTGCTCGGCGCTCAGGAGGCTTGGTGTCCCGCCGCCAAAGAAAATGGTGCGACAGCGGCGTTTCTGGCTGTTCTCCCGGCGCGCCTGCCGCCCCGCATAGGCGATCTCGTCGCGCAGCGCCGCGACAAACGGCTCTCGCAGGCGCAAGACCCCAGCATAGGAGGTGAAGTCGCAGTAGTGGCACTTGACGTGACAGAAGGGTATATGGAGGTAGAGGGAGACGCTGTCCAGCAGCGTTGCAGACGGCTTGTCCACGTGCGCTCCATCTGCCTGGATGATCGACATTTTGTCTGCATTCCTTTGGCATTGGTCATCAAGCGGCGCTCAGAACGAAGTTGGCTGGAGCCAAAAACGAGAACGGGAGCGAAGGGTACCCTTCGCTCCCACTACCATCTACGCCCCTACCAAGAGCCTACGGGTTGGTTGGAGGCTGCCCCTGCGCTGAGAAGTCGGGCAACTGGGCGTTCAGATCAGGTGTTCGCGGCAGATTGCGCGAGGCCTGCATCGCGTCCGAATCCGGCGTCGAGATCTTGTTGAATGTCGCCACGCGCTGGCCACTGAGCCAGTGGTTGAGCGCATTGTCCTTCAGGCCCTGCAGTTGCGAATCGTCGACGGGCTTCTGCTCGGCTCCCAGGAACTGGATGACGCTGTAGGTGCCGCCAGCCGAGCCAATCGGCGCGCTCAGATCGCCAACCTTGCGGGCGGGATCGAAGAGCCAGAGCTCCAGGCCGGCGTCATTCGAGCCTTCGACGATCCAGCCCATGTCGCCACCAGCATCCTTTGAATTCGGATCGACCGAAGTGGTCTTGGCCAGATCGTTCCAGTTCGCGTCCGTCGCCGTCAACTTGTCTTTGCGAATCTTATCCAGCGCCGCCTGCGCGCTCGGCTTATCGTTGGTCTCGATCTGGCGCGCATGCACCTGCCTGACCGGAGACGTATATTGCGACTCCAGATAGTTTTGCATCGTCGTCTGGCGCAGTTGCAGCGCGATCGCCGCCTTTACATCGCTTTCAGTCAGGCTGTTCTTGGAGAGGAAGTCCGCATAGGTCTGCCCCTTGGGAAAGGCCTTCTTGAACTCGTCCAAGCGCTTGTTGATGTCGTCTTGCGTCACCGTCAACGCCTTCGCAGCCTCTGGATGCTGCGCGATGATCTTCTGCGCGCCCTGCTGGATCAATTGATCGTTGACGAGCAGATCCATCGTATCCTGCGTGATGCCGGCCTGCTTATATTGCTGCGTCTGGCTCTGCAACTGCGAGACCAGCGCGTTCTGCGCGTCCGTCAGTTCCTGGCTCGTATCGCCATTGGCGATCTTCTGACCCCGGTCGTTGTAGGTCGCGAGATTTTTCTGCAGCGTGTTCCACTCATCCTGCGCCTTATAGGCCAGCGTCTTACGATACGTCTCCTGCGTGATGGAAGTACCGTTGACCGTGACGATGGCGCTGTTTGGAATGAGGACATTCTGCTGGACGATGGCGAAGATAAAGACGCCAATCAGCGAGACAATGACCAGTCCGCCAAAGCTATAGGCGGCGATGGTCTGGATGCGCGACTTCTCGGCGCGCGTCAGGTGCTTGCCCCATCCAAAGATAAGGGGCTTGCCGTCACGACGCCCCTCCAGGTGAGCGGTCTGCCGGCGGACGGTCGTTCGCTGCGGAGAGCGGGCCTGAGAGGGGCGTTGTTTGGGTTTTTGCGCGGTCGAGTTGCTCATGGGCGCGTCCAGTTCTCGTAGAACGTACTGCGAACATACTGCGGAAAGAGGTACAAGACTGTCGTTGGCTAGTACGACGAAGGGAACGTCTGGTTACAGGGCGTCCCCAACATCTCCCGCCACTCAGGCGCCACGCCGGTGCGCCGCCGTGTAGGGCAGCAGCGCCATGTGGCGCGCGTTCTTCAACGCGACCCCCAGGCGACGCTGATGGCGCGCGCAGGTGCCGGTCTTGCGTCGTGGCTCAATCTTACCGCGATCGGAGAGATAGCGGTGCAGGCGCGAGACATCTTTATAGTCGATCTCGATCACATGATCGACACAGAACGCGCAGATCTTGCGACCACGCGGTCCGCGCCCACGGCCACCAAAGCGCCCGCCGCCACGATCCCCAAACCGCGATCCATCGCGATCGCCAAATCGTGACCCCTCACGCGGGCCGTCGCCACGCTCGCCGCCTCGGTCGCCAAAGCGTGATCCCTCGCGGGGAGGGCCACTGCGATCACCATACCGTGGTCGCTCGGAGGCGCCCTCGGGACGTGCGCCCTCGACGCGTGGGCCGTCAGGCCGTCCGCTCTCAGGGCGCGCACTCTCAGGACTTGGAATTTCGCCGTCTTGTCGTTCCATACTGCTCCTCATTTGTGTGGGAATCGCCGGCTCTCGTCGGGAGATGACGCCTGCCGGCACGTTTACCCGCAAATCGCCCGTCGCAAGTAACGACAGGCGACCGCGCTGCGCGAATCGCTCGCGCGCCTCTACCAGTGTTTAACGTCTGGCGAGGTCAAAAAGAACTGGAAAGGCTAGAAAGGAATGTCGTCGGGCGTCGCGCCGCCGGAGCCACCAAAGTCACCGCCCTGGCTCGCGCCCTTGGGGTCGAGCATCTGCATCTCGCTGGCGATCACGTCCCAGGCGACGCGCTCGACGCCCTCTTTGTCGGTGTACTTGTGCGACTGCATACGGCCCTCGATGTACACCTTACTACCCTTGTGCAAGAACTCGTTGCAGGTCTCGCCGAGCCGGTCAAACGCGGTCACGTTGAACCATGTCGTCTCGTCTTTGCGCTCGCCAGTCTCGCGGTCTTTGCTGCGGCGATTGACCGCCAGGCTGAACTTGGTGATGGCCGTTCCCGCCTGGGTGTAGCTCATGTCGGGGTCCTTGCCCAGATTGCCGATGAGCATGATCTTGTTGAGCATCTTAGCCCTCCATCTCGATCCGTCTCGCGCGCTACACCCGCTCGGGCGGCGCCTTTAGGAATTCGCCTCCGTGGCTTCGGCCACGTCAGACTCAGTATCGCTTATTTCGCCATCTTCAGCGCCCGGAGTAGCCTCCTCGGTGGTCCCAGGCTCGCTTTCCACTTCGCCAACTGGCTGCGCATCGACAGGCTCCGGCGCTTCTCCAGGCGTCTCACCGCGAGCAGCAGCCTCCGCCTCTGCGGCGGCGCGGGCCTCGGCCTCCTGCCGGGCGCGAATCTCGGCCTCCTCGGCGCGCTTGCGCTCGTCGCCGATCACACGCGGGTCGCGCGCCTTCATCAGGTGGCGGATGATGTCCTCATTCACGCCGATCAGCCGCTCGATCTCGACCACCGACGCGGGGGGAAGCTGCAAGTCGAAAAAGTAGTAGAGGCCGTCGCGGTAATGCTCGATGGGATACGCCAGCCGGCGGCGACCCCATGCGTTGATGCGGACGACCACGCCGCCCTGCGCCGTTACCGCGTTGGTGATGCGCTCGACGATCACGCGCGCCTGTTCATCCGGCGTCTCGGGGGCGAGCACGATGCCCAGTTCGTAGTCACGTTCACGCGCCATGCGGAACTCCTCCTGTGGGATTTGCCCCGCTCGAACACAACGCGCTTCCGCATGAAGCAACGCCAACGGCGGGACAGGATGGTTATATGGCGCTCAGACTCAGGAGCGCCGTCGTAGGTGATGCCGCTATGCCCTTCTATCAAGGGCGCACGACGCCACCATGTAAGTATAACATCGCTCGCGCGCCGCCGCAATCAGGCGTGATGGGTACTAGCTCCCTCCCTTCCTCGCTTGCCGAGACATGTCGGCTCCCACTTCTCAGGCGCATCCACCAAAACGGAAATGCGCTTCAATCTCTCCCCAGAAAGAACCCGACATGTTCGTGACAACCAGCTATTGACAGGGGTGTCAATAACGCGCTATGCCATGTAAAGGACATACGACGGAACACGCCGCAAGCGGAACATGAGGCGCAGAGAAATGGCGAGAAAGCCCGCCCCTGCCGAGGGTGACCGGCGCAGTCAGATCCTCGCCGCCGCCCTCGAGGTCTTCTCCGAGCGTGGACTGGAAGGCGCGACCAATACGGCGATCGCGGCGCGCGCCCAGGTGACGCATGGCCTGATCTATTTCTACTTTCCCAGCAAAGAAGACCTCTTCTGTGCGGCAGTGGAGTATCAGGCGGACCTCGTCTTCGCGCAGCTCGACCTCGCCAGCGAGCTCGCCAGCGAGCGCGCCAGCGCCGACCCTCCTGAGCAGACGTTGCGGCGCATCGTCTCGCGTTTCGTCGCGGTCATGGAGGAGCCACAGAACGTCAGCCTGATGCGCATCCTCATGCGCGAGGCGGCGCTGCGCGAGCCACAGGCAGGATGCGCCAGACCATCGCGCGACTATATCCGTGTCGTCGCGCGCGATCTCTCGCACGAGCTATCAGGCTATCTCGACAGGCAGGTGGAGCGCGGAACGCTGCGCTCGTTGGATACGACGCTGGCGGCGCAGTTGATGACGTCCGCGCTTATCTCCGTCCTGATGCGGCGGACCTCGTCGAATCCGTCGGGAACGAAGCAATCTCGTGAGGAGCTGACAAACGCGATTGTGGACCTCTTCCTGCACGGGCTGGCGCCGCCAAACTCAGCCTAAGGAATGATAGGTCTGTAGCCCTGAATCCTCGACCAGACTCCACTCGCTGACCCAGTGGAGAAGCGCTCTATTCTTCATTGCCTTCTGAAAGGCGTCCCCATGGCGATCAATCCTGAACAAAACGGGCGCTCTGCGCAGAATGGACGTGACGCGTCCAATGGGGTTCCAGGCGCGGCCTCATCAGGGCGGCGGCTACGTGGCTGGGCGCTCGGCAGCGTGCTGGCAAGCCTCATGCTCACGCTGTTTCTCGCCGCGCTGGATGGCACTATCGTCAATACCGCGCTGCCCACCATCGCCAGAGACCTGCATGGCTTCGACCGTTACACCTGGCCCAGCATCGCGTACCTGCTGACCTCGACGACGATGATTCCTATCGTTGGCAAGCTCTCCGATCAGTTCGGGCGCAAATGGTTCTTGATGAGCGGCGTCGTGATCTTCCTGCTCGGCGCTCTGCGGCGCGACGCCAGAGATCGCCTCGGCGCTCGACGTGGACCCGATGAACCTCTTCATCTTCTTCCGCGGCTTCCAGGGCATCGGCGGTGGCATGCTCTTCAGCCTCGTCTTCACCAGCATCGGCGACATCTTTCCACCCGCCGAGCGCGCGCAGTGGCAGGGGCTTTTCTCCGGCGTATTCGGCCTGGCAAGCGTCTTCGGCCCGACGGCGGGCGGCTACATTACCGATACCTGGGGCTGGCAGTGGATCTTCTACATCAACCTGCCGCTGGGGATCGTCGCGCTGATCCTGCTCTTCCGTTATCTGCCCGCCGACATCTCGGCGCGCAGCGCGGCGGGCCTGGGTTGGGCCGGTGTCCGGCGCATTGATGTCTGGGGAGCGGCGACGGCCGCTGGAGCTACAGTCTGTCTGGTGCTGGGTCTGAACTGGGGTGGTAAGCGCCCACCGTCTGGCTACGCCTGGGACTCGCCACAGGTGATCGGCGTGCTGGTGGCGGCGGCGATTCTGCTCCTGGTGTTCCTTGTCATCGAGCGCTACCTCGCGGCGGAGCCAATCCTGCCGCTGGACCTCTTCAAGAACCCAATCTTCCGGGTCGGCTCGATGCTGGCGTTGATGGTCGGCATGGCGCTCTTCGCGCTCGTCCTCTACCTGCCGCTCTACATCCAGGGCGTGCTGGGCTATTCGGCGACCAACTCCGGCGTTGTCATCACACCGCTGACGCTGGCGCTGGCGATCGGCGCGGCGGTCATCGGCCAGGTCATCGCCAGGGTGGGACGCTACCAGTGGGTCTCGATCATCGGCGCCTGCGTACTGATCTTTGGCGTCTTCCTGCTGACGCGCATGACGGCGACAACCCCGCTTCTGGAGGTCAGCCGCAACATGATCGTCGTCGGCGCCGGTCTCGGTATGATCCAGCCGGTGCTGACGCTCGCGGTGCAGAACGCCATTCCCCGTTCTCGTTTGGGCGTAGGCACCGGCGCAGTTACCTACCTGCGCTCGATGGGCCAACTCCTCGGCGTAGCGCTCGTCGGCGCGATCGCCAACAATGTCTTCACCAACCAGCTCGACAAGACGCTGCCAGAGAGCGTCAAGCAGTTGCCCGCCAGCGCGCAGGACGCTGCGACCGATCCCAACAACCTCCAGCGCGTCATCGGCAATCCACCTGCGCAACACGACGCGATTCAGGCGGCGATCGCACAGGCCGATAAGACCGTTGTGCCGCAGGCCGTCCAAGCCGCCGTCGCCAAGGCCACCGCCGACGTGCCGCCCGGCCCCGGACACGACCAAGCCGTCGCCGCGATCACACAGCAGGTGACCCAGCAGGTCACGCAAGCGATTCACACACAGATAACCGACGCGCTCAACCAGCTCTT
>DATAOM010000170.1:0-8683 GCA_036265775.1 Ktedonobacterales bacterium
CTGGCTTGCTCTAATGGGAGCAAGATCAGGAAAATCCGCATCTGTCTCGCCATCCTGTCGCTGGCGCCGACCTTCCGCTCATGCGTCAAGAAGGAGCGTACGGTCTCTTCCTTCTATTCGGAATAGCTCACCTTCACTGTAGCGCGGTATTGACAGCAAGCGATAAAATGAGGCCAGAATCGTCCCTTTCCATTGTCAAATCGCGCACGCGCGGTCCGGACAGACCTACATGGGGCCTCAATCTCCGTGCATGGAATACAGCGAAACACTCAGTGCAGGAGCCTTGTCTCAGCCGCGTGGTGGGTAGAGACGATGGAGAGAGCCTCGACGCGAATCCGGGAAGGACCATACCATGCTCATTCGCGACGCCGAGCCACAACTTCCGCGACCTCGACGCATCACCGCGGCGCCGCAGCGTGTCAACTGGTGGCTGCGATTGACGAGCGCCGGATGGGATAAGCCGCAGTACACCGTCGTACAGCGCGAGCTGGCGCGCCGCAGCCGCCTCGCCTCCTGGTTGATCTTGGGCTTGTTGCTTGCCTTAGTCGTCGTCTCGCCGTTAGTGACCGGAGACACGCAGACCCTCGTGGCATTTTCCCTCTTTGCGGCTGGCCTGACCCTCTGCGCCGTGCTGAACCGCCGTGGCCTGGTAAACGCGACTGGCGCGATTCTGGTGACACTGATTATCCTGGTCATCATGGGACCGACAGTCACCAGCCCGCTTGGGCTGACAATGGGCCAATTGCCAAACTACGACGCGCTCGCCATCGCAGTGCTGGTAGCGGCGACCTTGCTGCCGCGCTGGGCGATCTTCGCCGTCGCCGGACTCAACTCGGCGATAGTGGTAGCTGATTTTACGCTGCGCCCGCATCACCCCAACGTCCAGCAGGACGCGGCGCTCTATGCCAGCCCGACGCTGCAGACGATCTCGCTGCTCGTGCGTCCCATCGCGCTAGAGCTCATGGTCGCCGTGGTGGCGTATTTGTGGATTCGCGGGACAGACGAGGCGATCCGGCGCGCTGACCGCGCCGAAGAGATCGCGCAACTCGAACAGCGCGAGGCCGAACGGGCGCGCGATCTGACGGAAGGCGTCCAGCAGTTGCTCGCCGTCCATGTGCGTCTGGCCAATGGTGATTTCCGCGCTCGCGCGCCGCAGGTGCGCAGCCCGCAACTTGCGCAGATTGGCCAGAGCTTGAACAGTCTGATCAACCGCTTGGCGCGATTCGCGCAGGCCGACGCGGTGTTGCAGCGCACCCATGTGGAGGCCACACGGCTTGCGGACGCACTCCAGCGCGCGCGACAAGGACAGCCATTTACTATCCCGCCCGCGAGCGGCACGCCGCTCGACCCTGTCGTGGAGACACTCCGACTGCAGGCGCAGCGCTCTGGACGTATGTCACAGCCTCGATCGGATGCGCAGGAGCCGTCTTCCAGCCCGTTCTCGCAACCGCTGTCTAACCCGTTTCCCTCATCGCAGTACAGCACACCTGCGTCGCAACCGCTCTCCGAGCGGCGTCAACAGCTCGATCCGTCGCTGCCGGAGTGGCTGCGCCCACCCGAGTCAGGTGAGCCAGATACGCCAGACGCGCAATGACTATGTCGGCTGACCAGCCCGCGCCATCCATGGAAAGCGCCTATGCCAGTAATGATGGGGAACTGCTAGGACCAAAACGCCCATCACGCCCGATACGTGCGCTGGTTCGCGTCTCGGTCGCTTGGCTGATCGTGGCGTTGATCTTCTGGGCGTGGTATCTCGCCGCCGTCGCGTTTGTGCCACAGTTTCTGTATCCCTACCTCTGGCTCGGACTCGTCGGGCTCCCGGTCTGGTTCTGGCGGCGACCACTGGCCGTGCGCTTGCGCGCCTGGCGCTTCCCCGGCTTCCTCAAGTTCATGGTCCTGGGCTATGCGATGGTGCTGATCGAAGAGGTATTCGCGGCGCTGGTGAACAACCTCAGTGAAGGATTCGTCTGGCCACTCTTCGTCCAGCGCATCGGGCAGTTCTGGGCTTTGAACCTGTTTACCTTCACTGGCTTCTTCGTCGGGTGGTATCTGCTGGCGCGCTTCATCGGCTACTCGCGCATTGAGATGTTCTATCTCGGCGGCTGCTTTGGTCTTTATTCCGAGCGTGTGATCTTCCTGCTGCCGCAGGGACAACTCTTGCAATTCATCCTCTTCGCCCCACTCATCATCTTTACTTATGGGCTGATTCTGACTCCCGCTATGCTCAGCCTCGGCGAGTTGAGAAAGCCACGCCTGATCTGGCTGTTGCGCTACCCGCTCACGTTTCTCATCCCCTTCCTCTGCTCAATTCCGCCCGTAGTCTTGCTCCAATCCTTGCGCGCGAGCTTCCCCGACGCCTTCCCGCCACGCAAGTTCATCCCCTGAGCGGCTCGTGCGCGCTGACTGTACCGATTCGCCGTAGAACTGTATACTTGGCGGGCGAATGAGGTTAGCAGAGGCGGAAGCGAGAAGCATATGCGGAATCCACCGGGCGCGGGTATCCCGGAATTACAGGAAGAGACGCGCGCCGCGCGTGGGCGCGCCTTTGAGTTGCTACTCAGCGTCGTGCTGCTCTCCACACTCTTCGGCGTCGCGCTCAATCTCGGCACATCGCTCCTCGTTCAGACGCTGACGCAGGACCAGGAACTGCTCGTCGTCTTGGGCGCCCTCGCGCTGGCGCTCATCGCGCTGATCATCTTCGTGCCGCGCGCCTCAACCACCGTAAAAGAGTTCCACGAGGAGATTGAGCTATTTCTGCCGCTGCTGGTGACGCCGCATGATGTCGAGGTGGTTCAGGTCTCACGTTTTACCCCGCTCGACGTAGCGCATGACGCGCTCAAGCGACGACCCGACGAAGAGCGCAAGGCGCTGGCCGACTATGTGCGTTCGTCGCATGGCAAGAGCGGCGCTGGACATCAGGCGGTGAAGCGCTTCGCCCTTGAGACGGCGCAGTTGATGCTCGCGGTGGAGGTGGCGCGGCGCTCGCGGCAACTGCTCGGCGACGAGGCTGAGTATCACAAGGTGCGCCAGATCGCGCGCATGCAGCCCGCCATCGTCAGCGCTGATTTTCTGCGCATCATGGCGCAAGCTGACGGCAACGTGTTGTTCCAGGGCAAGACCAATGGCCTGCCGGAGAAAGCGCTGCTGCCAGAGCGCGTGCGGCTGCGTCTGCCCAGCGTCGTGCGGCAGCTTGAGGCGCTGAGCGGGAAGGGCAAACAAACACGCTGGCGCGACATCACGCTGCTGGCCGCCGAAGCTGGACGCGACACCGCCTTCCGCATCACCGCTGTCGCCGACTACAGCGAGCATGGCATCCCTACGCGCCAGGTTCCCCGGCGTGGACTGACGGCGCGAGCGATCCTGCGCAACGCCGAGAACCAGCGCATCCGTGAGCTGGCGCGCACGGAAGAAGAACTTGCCGATCAACTCGACCCTTCCGGACGAGCGCGCTCGGATGATCCCGAATACGTCGCGCTGGTCGAACGGCATCGTGAGGCATATCAGAAGATCTACGACGCCAACACACGCCCCCGCCTGCTGCGTGTCTTCGTGCGCTTCGACGGCTCGTTCCGCATCCGCCTGCTAGCCGGGCAGCGCCGCCAGCGCGCGATCTACGCCTGGGCGACTGCGCTGGCGCAGCTGCTTTCACAGAACGACATCGAGGTCTACATGGCGCGACTGAAAGACGCGGGGCAAAAGGTTCCAACGCGCGACTTTTAGGATGTACACGCCTGTGCTACGATGAGCCTGGAGGTTCGCATTTTCGGGCGCTGAGAGGCGCCAGGTATTTCCAGGGAGGCGCATGTGCGACAAACGAGCGGGCATCCTATCCTGATCAACGGCCTCATCTATGGTGTGCTGGTTCTGGTGGTCGGCCTGATCAGCAATGGGTTGAGTCTGGCCGGAGTGAAGCTTACTGATCCGGCGACCACGCTAGTCGTATCCGGCGGGATCTTGCTAGTCGATCTGGCGCTGTTCTTCCTTGCCGGACGCGCGGCCGCTGCCAAGACTGGCACAGTTGGCGCTGGAGCGCTGGCTGGACTGCTCGCAGGGGCTATCGCCGGGATAGTCGGCGCGGTGATCAGCATTGTGCGCACTGTGCTTGATCCTGGAGCAATCCGCGATGCGGCGGTCAAAGCAAACCCTGCTGTGAATCCGAGCGTGCTCACCGATCAAGTTATCATCGCCACCGGAATCGTTAGCGCCATCATCGGGCTATTATTTATCCTGGGCATCGGCGCGGGCGCAGGAGCGCTCGGCGGACTGCTCGGACGGCAGAAGTATCAACCAGGCTCCTACCAGGAGTCCATGTATCAGGGGTTGCCGCCTCAGCAGCCAATGAGTTGAGCGTAGCGTCTACAGCAGACACCGGTGGAGCGAGCCGTTTTTCGCTCCACTTTTTCTTGCGCCTGATTTCCCCTCTTCTCAGACTCATGGGCGCCGCATGCTATCTTTTGCGCCGTTGGATCGTCTTGCACATGGGGCGGATACGCCTGCTCACTGGCCGTGGAATTGACCTCCGCTGGTACAATGAGAGATGGCGTCAGCATCTAGACCACCTGCTAGACCATCATCGCTGGCGCGCCCCCCTCAGAAAACTATCATCTTCCCCGAACACGCTCCGTACCGGTTGTAGCGACGCCTGGAGGGACACAGCATGCCTTTTGACCTCGCCAGCATCGTGTTTTACTTCATCGCCATCGTGCTCGTCGGCGCATCGCTCGCGGTCGTTCTCATGCGCAATATCGTGCATGCGGCGCTCGCGCTGGCGCTGGTCTTCGGCGCGGCGGCGGGCGTCTACGTCCTGCTGAACGCCGAGTTCATCGCCATCGTTCAGATCCTGATCTACGCAGGCGCCGTCACGGTGCTGGTGCTCTTCTCGATCATGCTGACGCAGGGCGCCGCGACGCGCGCGGGCAGCCCATTCAGCGGCCAGTGGTGGCTCGCCGGGCTGATCTGTGTGATTCTCTGCGCTGGCGTGATCTACGCCGCGGCCAGCAGCCAGATGGCGCTGACGACGGCTGGCGGCTCGGTCAACCTGGCGTCGGCTCCGGCGCAGGATGGCGGCTCGCCGGTGAAGATTGGGCAACTACTCTATAGCCCGTTCAACTACAGTTACGTGCTGCCCTTCGAGATCGCCTCGGTGCTGCTGCTGGTGGCGATCGTCGGCGCGATCGTGATCGCGCGGGAGGAATAAGCGACGATGGTCAACTTGAACTCGTTCCTGATACTGAGCGCGGTGATGTTCGCCATCGGCCTCTTTGGGGCCTTGAGCAAGCGCAACGCGGTCGCCATCCTGATGAGCATCGAGATCATGCTCAACGCCGTCAACATCACGATGGTAGCCTTCGCCTCAGCGTTCATTGGCAAGTCGGATGCGGCGGGCGTCGCGGTTGGCTCGCGGCTCACCGGGCAGATCTTCGCCATCTTCATCATCACGGTGGCGGCGGCGGAGGCGGCGGTCGCGCTGGCGATCATCATCGGCATCTACCGGCGCATCAGCACGGTGGACGTGGGCCACATCAACCTGATGAAGTGGTAGCGCCGCCAGGCTCGCACGCTAACGGAGTTCTCGTATGGATATCTTCTCCAATCCGGTACAGTATGCGTGGATCGTCGCCGCGCTGCCGCTCGCCGCGCTCGTCATCAACTTCTTCGGCTTCCGCATGCTCGACGTGCTTACACGGCCCAAAGAGGTGGTCGCGCAGGCTGATCCGCACGCGGCGCATGGTGAAGCGACCGATGCTCATGGCGGCGAACAGAACCCAGCTACGATCGACGCGCATGACGAGCAGGCGCATGGCGGACATGACGACGAGCATGGCGCGGCAACCGGATTCTGGGCCAGTGTCGTCGGCTGGATCGCCTTCGGCGCGATGCTCCTCGCCTTCATCTACGCTTGCCTCATCGGCGCGCAGTTCCTCGGCAATACAGAGCTCCAGTCGAAGGGCGTCACGCTGCACATCTACGACTGGTTCAACTTCGGCAAGCTCGCCTATACCATCGACTTCCACGTCGACGCGCTGACCGTCGTGATGCTTGTCGTCGTAACCGCCGTCTCGATGCTCGTCCACCTCTACTCGATGGGCTACATGGCCGGTGATCGTGGCTACTCACGCTTCTTCATCGAGCTCTCGCTCTTCACCTTCTCGATGCTGTTGCTCGTCCTCGGCGCGAACTTCCTGGTTCTCTTCATCGGCTGGGAGTTGGTCGGCCTCTCGTCCTACCTGCTCATCGGCTTCTTCTTCAACCAGGCCAAGCCCCCTGAGGGGTCAGAGGTTCCCTGGCCGCCGCCCGCGCAGCTCAAGGCCTTCGTCACGACGCGCCTGGGCGACTTCGGCTTCCTGATCGGCATCCTGCTTCTGTGGGTGACGACCGGAACGTTCAACTTCACCGATCTCAACTTCAACACCAAGACCAGCGCGACGGGACTGACGGTCGTCCTCGCCACGACGGCGATGATTCTGGTCTTCTGCGGCGCGGTGGGCAAGTCCGCGCAGTTCCCGCTGCACGTCTGGCTGCCCGACGCGATGGCTGGCCCAACGCCGGTGAGCGCGCTGATCCACGCTGCGACGATGGTGGCGGCGGGCGTCTATCTCGTCGCGCGCCTCTTCCCGCTCTACGCGACCGTCGCCGGACCTGAATCCTTACAGGTCGTCGGCTATGTTGGCGCGTTCACCGCGATCTTCGCTGCAACCATCGCGCTGACGCAAACTGACATCAAGGGCGTGCTGGCCTACTCGACGATCAGTCAGCTTGGCTACATGTTCGCCGGTCTCGCTGTCGCCGAGAACAACACCGTCGGCATCTTCCACCTCTTCACGCACGCCTTCTTCAAGGCGCTGCTCTTCCTCGGCGCGGGCAGCGTGATTCACGCGCTGCACGACAACGGCATCGGCGCGCAGAACCTGCGCAATATGGGCGGGCTGGCACGCTGGCTGCCGATCACGGCGTTTACGATGCTGATGGCGAACCTCGCCATCTCCGGCATCCCGCCCTTCTCCGGCTTCTTCAGTAAGGACCTCATTCTGGCGACGGCCTACGAGCGCGGCTATATGCCGATCTACTACATCCTGCTCTTCACGGCCTTCCTGACCGCGTTCTACATGTTCCGCCTCTTCTTTCTCGCCTTCGGCGGACGTGGCGGCGCGATTGGTGGCCTCTGGGGCGGCGAGTATCGCGGCATCGGGCAGCCACACGAATCACCATGGGTCATGACGCTCCCGCTGATCCTGCTGGCGATTCCGACGGTGGTGGCTGGCTTCCTCTCGGTCAACAACGACTTCGCGAACTTCCTGACCGGTGGCGAAATCACGACGCCCTACGTCAGTCCATTCACGGAAACGTTGACCTGGGTCAGTGTGGGCGTCGCGGCGGTGGGCATCCTGCTCGCCTGGGCAATGTATGGCCTGGAGATTCTTCCGGCCAAAGCGTTCACCGGCAACCCCATCGGCGCGCCGATCTACCGGCTGCTCAAGAACCGCTACTACATCGACGAACTGTATGGACTCATCATCAAGTACGTCGTGCTTGGCCTCTCACAGGGCTTCTATCTCTTCGATAAGTACATCATCGACGGCATCGTGAACGGCATCGGGCGCTTCGTGCGCGGACTGGGCTTCGTCACCCGGCGATCGGAGAGCGGCTTCGTGCAGAATTACGGCGCTGTGCTCTTCGGCGGGGCATTGCTGCTGATGATCGCCGTCTTCTTCGCCGTCGGCGTCTTCCGCTAAACGAGGGAAAAGGAACTGACCATGAACTGGTTGCTCAGCGCCATCGTCTTCCTGCCTCTCGTCGGGGGTATCGTCGTCATGCTCCTGCCAGAGCGCATGACGCGCTGGACCGCCACCATCTTCACACTCGGCGTCTTCGCGCTCTCGCTCTGGCTCTACATCGGCCTGCTGACCACTGGGGGAAGTTTCGGCACGGTGGCTAGTCCGGCGTGGAAGGAGAGCTACGACTGGATCAACATCACGGTCGGCACGTTCCACTTCCAGCTTCGCTACGAACTGGGGACCGACGGCCTGAGCATGCCGATGATCATTCTCAACGGCCTGCTCTCGTTCCTCGCTGTCGTCAGCTCGTGGCACATCGAGAAGCGCATCAAGTTCTACATGGCGATGATTCTCGTCCTCGAGTTCGGCGTGATGGGCGTCTTCGCCGCCTTCGACCTCTTCCTCTTCTTCCTCTTCTGGGAGGTCGAGTTAATTCCGATGTTCCTGCTGATCGGCATCTGGGGTGGCGCGCGACGCGAGTACGCGGCATGGAAGTTCCTGATCTAC
Source organism: Ktedonobacterales bacterium (assembly GCA_036265775.1). GTDB lineage: Bacteria > Chloroflexota > Ktedonobacteria > Ktedonobacterales > JADMIN01 > DASWAC01. Next base: position 8,283 of record DATAOM010000170.1, read on the forward strand.
ACCTTCACCGCCTCGGCCTTCACGCTGGCGGGCATCTTCCTGCTCTACTTCCAGACCGGCGCCGTCAGCGGCGCGTTCGAGTACCTCGCGTCGCAGGTCGCGCAGAGCAAGGTCGTCGGCACGCTGCCGTTCTTCGGCGCCGCAGTCTCACTGCCACTGGTGATCTTCCTGTTCCTCTTCGTCGCCTTCGCGGTGAAGCTGCCGATGTGGCCGGTGCATACCTGGCTGCCCGACGCCCATACCGAGGCGCCGACGGCGGTGAGCGTGCTGCTGGCGGGCGTGCTGCTCAAGATGGGCGCGTACGGCCTGATTCGCATCTGCCTGGGCTTCGTGCCGGTCGGCGCGACAGAGTTTGCTACGGCGCTGGGTATCTTCGCCGCGATCAACGTCCTGTGGGGCGC